>JAEZWL010000136.1 GCA_023420245.1 Bacillota bacterium
GAAAATACGCCTTTTATACCCGCCCGCAGGATGGATTTATTTCCGCCAGCTCCGGCAGCGGAATCTGCTTCGGGTTGTGCGATTCCATTGAGAATCCGGTGATCGAAATGCAGGAGAAGCTGGTCAGCCCGAGAATTTATCACACGATTACGGAGTCAAAAAACGGGGGAGGTGCGGTGCCGATCAAAACCCCGAAGGGCTGGATTCATATCGCGCATGGGGTACGGAATACGGCCGCAGGTCTTCGCTATGTGCTTTATGTTTTTGCAACGGACCTGAACGACCCGTCCAGACTGATCGCAAGTCCCTCCGGGGTGTTTTTGGCTCCGCGCGGAGCGGAACGCGTCGGAGACGTAAGCAATGTTGTTTTTACTAACGGTGCAATTGCAACGAAAAACGGCGATGTCTACCTTTATTACGCTTCCGCAGATACCCGGATTCATGTGATTACAACAACGATAGAGAGGCTGATGGATTACACCTTTAACACGCCTTCCGACCCGCTTCGGTCAGTCGAATGTGTGCACCAGCGCTCCGGCATGATTACAAAAAATCTGGAGTATCTCGAAACATTAAAATGATTACAACGTTCCTTTGATTATACGCTTCTGTGAAAACCTCTTCCGCTATTTGCGGCAGAGGTTTTTACGGTTTTTGGCAAGGGGCATATGGCAATGGGACTGTCGCAAAATCGCCTTGCAAAAAAAACAGTGCACAAAAAATGCGTCTTGATTGGGCTTGTTAAGCCGTTTTCAAGGCGCATTTTCTTGTCGTTATATATGGTCGACTATATTAAAAATTATTGCCGTTCCAACCCCAATTGGATACTTCCTCGTATTTCACATAAATCTGAGCGGGGCTGATATCAAGCTCCTGGTGAAGAATCTCCGAGATTGCGGCGGTCAGCCTGTTGTAGGCTTCGCCGCTTGCTTTACCGAACAGCTTGACCTCAACAAAGGCCATGCTCGGCTGATTGCTTCCCTTGAAATACAGGCGGCACTCGTCTTCAAACGAGAGCATGAGCCAGCTCTCCGATTTTCCCGGAATCAGCGCAATCGCTTTTCCGAGCTTGACCTTGATCGCCTCTTCTTTTTCCTTTGTAATTTTCACATTTACTTTTGTTTGTATAAAGGGCATAAACATACCTCCTGCGTTTCTTTTCTATGGATTTAGTCTATCCTAATTCCTGGATTTTGTAAATGCCCTTTAAAACTTTTCGGCTCGTATTGAAGTGCGGATTTGCGATATAAGAACAGATAGAAATTAAGAAAAACCGGAACGAAACAGGGTAGACAAACATATTTTATAGAGGAACGGTTCGTTGGAAGATACACGGCACGCATTTTTTCTAAAGGTGCTCGAATGAGCGCCATGAACCCGTGTTGCCGGTTGATTACTCGTTCCTATTACGTTCGGCTGAAACAGAAGCAGGCGGCAGTCTGGGTAACGGGCTGCCGTTTGATTGTTTTGCAAAACGTATTTCTATTCATACGGACACATGGTGTTTCACAATCCGCGCGAGCTTCTTCGCCGCTTGCTCTGCCGTGATGGTACTTACGTCTATTTTAACCGTGTCCATAGATTCATAAGAGGGAAGCCTTGAAACGCTCCGCTCTATTACATCGGACTGACGGATGCCGGTTTCCACATCCTTTTCAAGACGGCTTCTCAGAGCCGATTCCGAACACATCAGAGTGAATTTGAAAAGCTCAAACTCACACTCCCGCAGCGGACGCAGGATTTGTTCAAATATCTCTTCCTGATGGATTACCCAGCAAAACAGAATGTATTCATAGCCGGAATTTCGGCAGAAGGCATTCAGCAGATGGGTTATATTATCCATCACCATCGCTTTATTTTCCTCGTTTACAACGAACGGGTTCATATCCCAGCACCAGTCTCCATCCAGAAAAACCGACGGCTGCAGCTGCTTCCTAAGCAATTTGCAGACCGTAGTTTTCCCTACGCCCATCGTTCCGTTCACAATGATCAGCTTTTTCATTTGACTCCTTTAAGCTTTACAGGCTTTTCATACTTCTGGCAATACGTGCAGTAATAGATACTTCCGCCAAGATAGGCTTCCTTTTGAATCGGAGTACCGCACGCCGGGCAGGGCTGACCGACTGTATTTTTACTGAGAACGGAACGGTAGCCGCCAAAGCAGCCGTACAGGTCTCGCTCGGTGTTTCTGCCGCCCTTCAGTGTCATTTCCATTAAGGTATCCTTTACCGCGCGATAAAGGCGCTCAAGTTCAGAATCTGACAGCTCAATCATCTTTCTCTTCGGGTGTATCCTTGCGTTCCAGAGGATATCCTGCAACACACCGTTGCCAAGCCCCGGAATTCGCTGCTCCGTTGCGAGAAACGCTTTCGCGGAAAGCTTTTCAAAGTTTGTGCAGCCGCAAAGGGACTGAAAATAGGATTCCTCAAATTCATCGCCGAGCGGAGACGGCTTTTCCTTCCCGACCAGATAATACGGATTCTCATTTTCGCCGTCCCGGAACGCGCTGATACCGCCGTACATCTGCACGGTGCCTGTCAGCGTGGAGAAATCATCAAATTCGATAAAAAGCTGATGCTTTTGTGGCGTTACCTCCCCGGCGGGGAGATAACGCAGGTTGACGCCGTCCTGAAGCAGGATTCTGCAATCTCCCGCCTGAATTTCCACATTGCCTGCCACCGCAAGTGACCGGTCGATTTTTAATCCAGAAAGCAATTCATGGTATGTGGACGGGTCGCCGAAATACCAGGTAAACTTATGCGGGGAATGGTTGGCGGTAACATTCAGAATGGTTTTTCCCTGAATCGTTTGGTTCAGCTGCCGCGCAATCGTGTTGCTTTCCGGTATTTCCATCATAGCAATTCCCCCTAAAGTGACTCAAATCGTATTTTCTATACATTCAGCATCTGTTTTAATACGTCCGCCGTTATTCTGCAATACCAATTCTGAACCGCAATCAGCAATGAGACCCCATAAATCCAGTAAACTACCTTAGGGCTTATCGAAACCAGTTTTCTGTTGATACAGATAATCCATGCCGCCGTTACGGTCATCAAAATATGGGACAGTTGTGTAATCAGCGCGCCCTGGCCGCTCCATGGAAAAATCCACAGTCCCATTGTTCCAAAAACTGTCAATGGCACTACCATGATAAGAAGGAATTCCAAATTCTTCTGTTTTTTATTTAAAACAAGGAAAAGTATAAAGAAAGTAATTTGCGTTGGAGCGCAAACGTTATACATCAGCCACTGAATTATGGAAGCCTTTAAAAAGACCGTAAAAACAAAAAGCCCCCAAAAAGCCAGCAGCAGCATCGATCCACTCAGAATGTAGCCGGTTACTCGCATTCGCTTGCTCATTATGCTGAGACTCCTCTTTCATATATTTGAATAGAATTGCAATTGCTGTCAAGGATATCGAAGCGTGTTTCGATATCCTTGTTTTTTCTTTGAGAATCATTTTTTCCTCACCGGATGGCGCAGAACGGTTTTCATGCGCTCCGGCGCGCACTTACGAGGGTCTCCGAGGTAGATTTCATGGTGCCGCCTATTCCCGCAGTCGTCAATCAGATTATTATCCCGGATATATTTTTCGATTTTTTCAACGGATTCGGCCTCTGTGCGGAACGGTCCGGTGTGCATGACCTGCACGCAATCGCCTTCAGGGTACACCTCAAGCCTTGCCTTAGAAAAATCGTACTCCGGCTTCTTGATTTTCGCCTTCGCCCGTGCCCATTCAAACACCTCCGGCGTCACGAAATCCGGCTGTCGGATCATCGAGGTCCATGTCCACCTCTCCCGGTGCTCCGACTGAAATCCGTCGCACCCGCAATCCCAAAGACCTTCCAGCGGCGGAACCACATACTCGAAATAACCTTGTAGTTTGTCCGGCCCCATTTTGCTCATCTTAATCATAAAGGTCAGGGCGTACAAAAGCCCAACGGCATGCTGATACTCTTCCCCGTTGGGGTCGCCGGTTCCGTCTGCCATAATGAAAGGAATCGGCGGAACACAAATGAAGGCAGGCTCTCTCTTAGGAAGATACAAATCCTTATATTCTTTTTTATAATCAAATTTTTCCGACACACAAACCTCTCCTTATTGCAGTTACTTCAAGGACAGATAAATATGTACTTCCATATTCATCATATCTCCGCCCTGGTATTCCTCAAAATCGCAGCTGTATTTCCGGTCCAACTTCGTCTGGCAGATGTCACCCCATGTCTCGGCAACCTTCTCAACTCCCCCACATATAACGAATTTGGCGTATTTGCCTGCCGGAATGACAGCGGTTTCCACTTCCGGAGGAAGATCGTTCTTTAAACTAATTTCACAGCAGGCGAATAAATCATATTCTCCGGTTACGTCGCTTGCATAATTGGTATAAAGCCCGATGGATTTGTCGTTGCTCTTATGGGGGATGGAAGCATAAGAGCCTTGCTCATAAAACCTCTGCCAGACCGCCCCGATCTCCTGCGACATGGTCGGGCTGTCATTGCTTGTCCTAGTTTTGAGGCCTGCTACGGTTTTTTCTGCCAAATCAACGATTTCATAATTCATGGTGATACTCCCTTTCAAATTTGATAGGCTGAGTATACCATGCTATATATGACATCAGTGCGTCATATTACTGATAATTTTTTAAAGTCTTTTCCAGATTTGCAATCATATCCCGGCGAAGGAAGTCCGGCTCCAGTACCTGAGCGGCGGCACCAAAGGATAGGACGAACCCGTAAACCCAGACGCCCTCCGGAAAATCCAGCTCCACAATAAAGCCGCCGTCCTCAAGCTTTTGAACGCACTCTTCTTCAAACTCATCGTACACGCGGTAAGCGAGGGAAGAAGCAAGCTTGAGCTTCATATGAATCATTTTCGGTCGATAGACCGGCTCTGATTCCGCAGGGGAAATCTCCAGCGGTTTACGGTCATAAGTCTCCTGCGTCGAAATAAGCTTTTTCATCCTTGTAATTTTGAAAATCCGCCAGTCCTGCCGATTCCTGCAAAAGGCGTAAAGATACCAGCCGTGTCCTTTAAACCAGATTTGAACCGGCTCCGCCTCCCGAACCGTCTTTTCTCCGTTAGAGCCGAAGTATTCAAACCGAACAACTTTTTTGTTCAGGATAGAATCCTTCAGCAGAATAAATTTATCCTTTTCCTCGATTCCGCCGCCCCAGTTGGAT
>JAEZWL010000160.1 GCA_023420245.1 Bacillota bacterium
CTGCCTTCATAGGCAAAAGTAAGATTTGAAATGTTGATTAATGACATCTATCATACCTCCGTATCCTGCCGTTCCTTTGCCGCCGGGAACAGCAAAAAGAGCCGCAAGAAAGCAAATTCCTGCGACCCCGAATTCGGAGAACAAGCCTGTGCGCACACAGAATTATCCTGTTTCAGAGCGGAAGATACGGCAGCTTTCTTGCGCGGGCACAGCAAAACAGGCGTAGCTTCACGCCTTTCTTTTTGTACCCTGATTTTAAAAAATCAGCAAGAAATTCTGCGCATCCTTCCAACTCCAATCCTTTTTTAATTTATTTTATTATAACCGCATTTTCCGTGTATTGTCAACTCCGTTATCGTGGCATACTATTCCAATAGAATTTAAAAATACTTCAAAAATTTACTGTTGTATTTGAATCGATTTGTATGCTATTATAATAATTATCGGATTATAGAATTCACTGTTCGTTTTTGAGAGGATATGTAAAAATATGAATATAAAAATAAAAAAAACAACCAATCGGTTTCTTGTCCTTTTGTTTACTTTGCTGTTTGCGGTATCGGCTTTTACCGTGGCTGCGTTTGCATCGCCCACTTCGGGCAGTTCCAGTTCAGATCCGGTCTCTTCCGTAACGGAACAGCTCGGTAACGACCCCAATCCCCAGCCGACGAACACCGGCAGCTCTTCTCAAGCGCCGAACACGCCCGTTTCCTCCAGTGACGGAACAGGTGGAGTCGATGTTCCCGGCTCTGAGAGCACGGTAAGCAGCAAGCCCTCTCTCAACAGCTCCCGCCTTCCGAACAGTTCGTCCAATGAAAGCAACACCAGCAAAACCACCTCGAGCCGCCGCGCTGTTTCACAACAGGAGGTGGACACACAAAAAACGAGGGTAGAAGCCCTTGCTTCCGCTGCGGAGCAGGCTGTCAGCGATCCGGATGTCCTTTCTTCGCAGGATTGGAGCGACTTGCTTTCGAGCGGCAGCTCCGGTTCTCAAAGCTCCTCTGCGTCAAGTGAAGCCTCCGGTGTTTCCTCCGTTCCGCAATCGCAGGGCGGCGGAATTTCGTGGCTTTTGATTCTCGGCATTGTTCTCGTTGTACTTTCGCTGTGCGGCATCGGTTTCTTTGTGTACGCGCAGTTCCTTTCCGATTCGGATGACCCTTATCAAGGTCCTAAGGGACCGGCAGCTCCCAGGAACCCCGGCGCAGGCTCCACCGGCAAAAAGCAGACGGAGGACAAAATTTCTGATACGATGGATTTCACGGATATCAGCTCCAGCGGTGCCGCGATTCCGGATACCGAAGAACCCTCCGGATTTGAGGATATTATGAGCAATTCTTCCGATGCGGCTAAGCTGCCGAAACCGGGAGCACAGGCTCCAAAGGCAGCGGCTAAGTCCGACGTTGTCACGCCGGCACCGAAGGAAGAGCTTCCCCCGCGTACTCCGCAAGAGCCGCAGCAACAGGAAGCCTCACCTAAAGCGCAGGCCACTCCGGTGGAAAGCGGAAAAAATTTCGACTGGGAAGAGTTCTTTAACGAAGATAAAAAATAAGCAAGCTTAAAGGGGAGAAGATTCCGATCTTCTCCCCTTTAGATTGTAGACAAACTGGCAAACTGCGACAAATCGTGCAAGGCAAGGCGGCAAGCGCCGCAAATGAGGGAGCATACGCCGTGTATGTAACCGAAATTTGCAAGCATAGCCAACGAAGAAAGCAAAATTGTGCCCCAATTTTGCGATTTGCGCGACTTTGTCGTCAGTTTGAAGGGGAGAAGATTCCGATCTTCTCCCCTTCAATTTATCCCGGTAATAATACTTCTTCTACGGTATAGTCCGAATTGACTATACCTGTTCCCGGTTAATCCTCTTATTGTGCACCTTTCTCTCCCACAGAAAAAACAGCACGGAGAACAGCAGCATCTGAACGGTTACCTCCGGCGTTCCAATGAGATGCTCCGCAAGCGTGGCGTTTGTATAAATCATTCCCTCTATTGAGCCCGCCGCGGCGGAAACAGAGCCGATTAGCGTAAATCCCCACAATACACCGAACAGCATCAGCCATCCGCGCTTGCTCTCGACAATCCTCTGGTAAAACGGAGATAGGATGAGGGCAAAAAAACTGCCCCGTAAGAACTGGAGCAAAGGAGCCGCGCGAACAATCGGCGAATCCGTCGGTCTGTAATTGGCAAAGTGCTTTGAAGTAGCGAAAACACCGGCATAGTTTTGCAAACACATAAAAAGTATCCCAATAGCGGTATAAGTAAGAACATGAACCAGCGCAAAGCGCAATACATAACCAAGTACTTCTTTCTTTTTCATCAAGGTATCCCCTCATTATGTATTTTATTTAAATGGAATAACGGATATCTGCCCGGTAGTAAACCGGATTGCTTTGCCGTCGCATTCGGCAAGGATTGTCCCCTGCGTATCGGTTCGGTAGACAGTAACGTCCGCCTTTTGCAGCCTGCCCAGAACCTCCTTGTGCGGGTGCCCGTAATCGTTGTTCCGCCCGCAGGAAATCACTGCGGCACTTGGGCGAACCGCCTTTAGAAACGCCGCGCTC
The DNA here is from genome assembly GCA_023420245.1 of Bacillota bacterium. GTDB lineage: Bacteria > Bacillota > Clostridia > Oscillospirales > Acutalibacteraceae > DATAML01. The sequence goes on from JAEZWL010000160.1 coordinate 2,559, forward strand.
GTTGAAGTCGAACTGCCGTGATGCCCGCATTTCAGAACATCACTTTTTAAATCGTAGCCTTTTGCCAGCATTTCTTTTTCGTTTTCCGTCTGCGCGTCACCCGTAAACAGAAAGCGCTTTTCCCCGCTGGTCAGCTTTACGACTACGGAATAATTGTTCAGATCGTCGTATTTCGGGGAATTCGGAGCTAAAATTTCCAACCTCTCGTCCCCGTTCTCCAACACGGTCATGCCGCCCTTTGCCGCGGTGATTTTCATCCCTTTTGTATCAATTGCTTTTAGCAGCTTTTCATAGGTATTGGTTGTGGGAATTTGCTTCTCCGCGATTTTCGGCATATAGATTTCCCCAATGTCAAGGCTCTGAATGATCTTCGCCATGGCGCCGATGTGGTCGGCGTGCGGGTGGGTGGCAATCAGATGGTCAATCTTTTTCACACCGAGCTGGCGCAGAACATCCACAAGCTCCTGCGCCGTTTCCGGATTCCCGGAATCGATCAGGATGTTTTCACCGGTTTTCAGACGAATGACCTCACAGTCCCCCTGCCCGACATTCAGGTAATAAACCTGCGTGTTCTGCGGCGCAGCGGGAGGCGGCTTCGCCGGTTCTGTTTTTCCGCCCGTCCCGTGAAAAAACGCATAGGTACCGGTCAGCAGGCAGGCCAACACCGAAAAAGCCAGTAAACCGATTTGCTTTTTTTGTTTTTTGCCTCGAGCCAAAAAGCTACCTCCTTATGATAAAAAAAGCCGCCCTTCCGGGCGGCGGAATTCTTTAGGAATCAGGACTTCTCTTCGCCGAACAGGTTAAACCGGAACAGCTTGGATTCATCCTCGGCATTCTCACAGACAATAAAAGCTTCCGCGATTTTACCGCCTTCGATTAACTGTGTCAATCCGACCAGCTGGCAGAGCTTGCTTTTCAGGTTCAGATGGTCTCCTTCGCGGGAAACGAGATAAACATTGCCTTTGCACTCATCAAGCACCTTTAATAATGCGGGTACATCTACAT
>JAEZWL010000168.1 GCA_023420245.1 Bacillota bacterium
TTGTGGTTACGGTTGCCGTATTGCCTGTCGAATCAACCTTGGTTTCGGTTTGGTTCTTTGGCTGAACGGGAGGAGTGGTGCTGCTGCCGGAGCTGCTCTTGTTTTCTTGTTTCGCGGCTACTGTTACAGCAATGGTCGGCATGCTCACGCCAGACCCGAGGGTATAGCCTGCCGGAAGAACAGCGGTAAAGGTGTAGGTTCCCGCAGTATTCGGCTGATACGCCGGGCTTTCCGTCCATGTGATTCCCGATATGGTCTTATTTGCACCATCCACGGTTGCTTCCAAAGAAGCCGGCAGGTTCAACGATGTTCTTGCTGTTCCATTCGCTACGTTCTGGGTTACTACATTCGGAACCAGGGGAGTAAAAGAAGTTATTTCGGGAGAAGCGATATTGACCGTAATCTTCGGTGTGGATACGCCTGCTCCGAGGGTATAGCCGGTCAAATCAGGTTCAAAGGTATAAATGCCCTGCGCAGGAGTATCCGGCATATTACTATTCCATTTCACTATATTGATTTCAAGGGGATAAATTCCATTTGCCATAGCATTTATTTTACCTGGCAGAAATTTTTTAGACGATACCTCTTCCAATTTCATTTTTTGATTCTTTACACTATCGCTTAGTTCTGAAAAATCAGTAATCGTGATTGGAAGTGTAACGCTTTCCAGGGATGTTTCTGATATTAGCTGCGGATAATACCATGCCTGATTCGTATTGGCAGTTGTTCTCCATGTTCCGGTAAAATCGAATCCGGTTATATTATCTTTCGCCGCGTCACCCGTCATTTTGGGCGTTTCTAAACCTTTTATGCTGACGCTGTGTGGAGCTGTATTGTAATTCTCGCTCTCGCCGAATGCTTGCCCTGTCGTTTGTTTGTCAAAAAAACTATTGGCAATTGTTCCGGTACTTGTATTTAGTCCCACAAAGCCGCCGATTGCAGCGGCACTACCTTTAGTGACTCCTGCTTTGAATCCAAACATTGCCGCTGTGCTCGTGTCTTCAAGAATAACAAGATCACTAAGCTTTGTCTCTGTTTTTGTCCCTTTTACAGACCCAACGGCATAGCAGCCATCAATGGCACTCAAATTGGCCCCGGCAAATTCTCCGATTGCCGCAGCTGTCAAATCGCCCGACACGCTGCCGCTTACAGCACCTGTGGCGTAACAGTCTTTAATTGTTCCGACTGTATCTTCGTCAAGACCAAAGCGATGGTATCCTATAAAGCCTCCGGCTCTTACTTTCGTGCATTTGTTGGCTGTTACGCCACCCGTGGAATAGCAATTTCGAATAGTGCATCCATTCTGATCCTGTGCGACAAATCCGCCAATCCTCGCATCGGGAACGCCATCCTCTATTTTATTATCCCCGATTGAGCGGCAATCTTCAATGGTCGAATCCGCATACACGAAACCTGAAAAACCTCCGGCAAGAACCTTAGCGCCTTTTCCAGTGATACTGCCTTTTGCCAAGCAGTTTAGAATACTTCCGCCGCTAATGCTCCCTGCAAAGCCTCCGGTTTGAAGTTCCGAATTAGAACTTCCAGTCACATCTCCGTCAGCATGACAGTCTGTTAAGGTATCTGTTTCGCTCTCTCCGATAAGTCCTCCCATACGAACTAAACTTTCTGAATTAGCAAATACAGCTCCAGCAGCGTGGCTGGTTGTAATCTTTCCCAGAGTGCTCTCTCCGATAAGCCCTCCAACATGAACTGGGTTTTTCGAATTGGCAGATACGTCTCCTGACGCAAAACAATCTCTTATTTCTTTGTCTTTTTTATTATATTTTCTTATTTCCCCTATAAGACCGCCGGCAACAGTAGAATACTGATTTGTTCCACTGCAGGTCACATTACCGGAGGCTGAACAGTTGACCACATCGGCACAATCTTCACACCGTCCGAAAAGACCGCCGGCATAAGAATTATATGCTGTAATTGAAGTCATTTCGACCGCTACATCCGCACTGCAATTTTCTACCGAACCTAAATTACAACCAACTATTCCTCCGGCAACAATATCGTCGTCCTTACTGTTGAAATTGATTATTTTTATGCTTCCTGATAGTTCACAGTTACTTATGCTACCCCAATTATGGCCTGCGATTCCACCAATTTGGCCAATCTCACTTTTTTCATTAATATCACTTAATTCTATATTCACTTTTCCAGTGCAATTTTTTATTGTACCACAATTTTCTCCTGCAATAGCTCCAAGGTAATATGATTTCATATCCGGAATGTTTTTTATACTTGCGTCTATATTCAAGTCGTAAATTAATCCAGCTCTATCAACATAGTCGAAAAGGGAACACCCATTCTTCTCTGGTACGACTTTATATTTAATTGTTTTATGGTTTCCGTTAAAATCACCGTAAAACTGACCGCCATTATAACCGATCGGAGTAATACCACCGGAAACCGTAATATCAGATTCAAGTATATAGCAAAACCCAAGCATATTGAAATTATCAAGCTGCTTTAGCTGTTCTCCGGTAGTAATGCGAAAAGGATCCTGCGATGAACCATCTCCTCCGCTAAAAATCTCTGAAGGAGATTTAATGATCGGATAATTCTGGTTTTTTCCTTCTACAATCATCCATGTTGCCGAAGAACCCGTAGAAGCGTTAAGCGTGTTGACAAATTCCTCTTTCTTCATATCATCGGACAGCATTCCCTTGGTGGGATTTATCAATGCGTCGTTCTTACCGAAACCAACCTTTTGATCTTCAGTACGGGATGCACCGTTAACTATTTGTTCAGCAGATTTATTGTAATACGCTTTTGTAATTACGTCTTTTTCAGTAAAATTATGTCCTACAAATCCACCAACACTAACGGAGGTTGCACTGTCTCCTGCTACATTTCCAGTTGAGTAACAATTAGAAATATTACGGGAATTTTCTCCTGCAAAACCACCTGCTAAAACATAAGAATTTATGCAACTGACCGTTACATCTCCGGTTGAACAGCAATTAGTAATATTATCGTCGTTTGAGCCAATAAATCCTCCCGCTTCAATCATTGCGTTCTCTCTTCGTGCGTTCTTGCTTTGAAGAGTAACGTCTCCCCGGGAAGAACAATTAAAGATCTCCCCAGTGGCATCTCCTGCAAATCCTCCTACTGAAATACCCCCTCCGTTAATATTAGTTTTGCACATTACATCTACTTCTGCATTCGAGGTCTGAGTAGTTCCAACGCAGTAACCTGAAAATCCCCCTACTCGAACGCCAGTATCTTTGCCGATCTCTGGAATATTTATCTTTCCCCAAGCAGAACAATCTCTAATTAGTCCACTATTAATACCTACAAAATTCCCAATGCAATTCCTATACTTAGCTCCATCAATGATACAGTCCGTTCTGCAATTATTAATATACCCCTCATTATTTCCGACAAGTCCACCGATAGAACCCCATTGATCAGTAATTATGTTTCCGCTGTCTTTTACGCTGCCCACAACATTTAAATGTCTGATAGTCCCATAAGTATCTACATATCCAAATAACCCTACATCAGTATACGTGCTAGTCCCATCTGTGGGGACAGAAATATCTATTGTTATCGTATGGTTGTTCCCAAGAAACGTACCCGTAAACGGATTTTTTTTACTTCCAATCGGCGTAATGTTGCCTACATCGATGTCCTTTGTCAGCTTAAAGCACGAATCAAGATATTTCCCCACATTTTTCATCTGATCTGCAGTTTCAATTAAATAAGGGTTGACCGAAGTGCCGTCTCCCCCCGCAAACTCGCCGTCCAGCGCACCAGCCAGCTTTGCGTTGCTGTCAGGCACGACACCAAACGGGGAGCCGCTGTCAGCTGCCGCTAAAGCGGAAAGCTCGCTTACCGGCAAAAAGCTGCACAAAAGCGAGAAAACAAGCAATAATGATAGCGCCTTGCATGAGATTGTTTTCATATAATCCTCCCGAATGCGTATTTTAACCAAGTATCAGATAATATGTTTTTATATTACTATATTGGAATAAAATAAACAACATATTTCGTATTGTGATATAATTAAAAATTTTGCCTATTTTTTGATTGTGTTTTATCTATTTAGCATTATTATTCGTGCATTAGAGCTTTAAAAACAGGCAGCTCTGTTTCAAAAGCGAAACACAACTGCCTGTAATAGAAATATTGACTTAGAACACCGTTCCCGGGTAGGGCTGCAAAACAACAGGAAGCAACCCCGAAAATATCCAGTGATTGCCTGACTGTAATGATGCTTATGTAACATAAAAATCACGAGCCCCCGGCAAACGCCGGAGTAATATCCACGCGCGATTACTGTTTATTCTGCTTTGATTCCCTGTTTTGCTGTTTGGCTTCCTCCACCGCCTGCTGGTCGGAATCCGAACCGGAAAATTGAGAATTCAGCTGATTTGTCTCCATATTTACGGCATTCATTTCTCCCGAAGAAAAGCTTGCTTGCTGTCTGCTCTGTTGATTCAGTTTTTTTGCTTCTTCCAAACTTTTATGCATTTTAATCTCCTTCATAATTTACAAAAATAGAATGCCAAATACAAATTTGACGATAGCTATTGTTCGCTGTTTAGCTGCAAACTATCACAAGAAATTTTTTCAATAAAATTAATATGCCGCAGCACCGATATCCTTCAGGCTCTCGCGCGGAAATCGCCATTTTATCGTTTATCGCTGCTCCGCGGTCTGGGCGATTTGTTTCGTCTCATGTACGGTACCGCGGGGATGCTGCGGCGGCGCATAGATGGAATACAGCTTCATCGGAACACTTCCCGTGTTGATTACATTATGCCATTTTCCTGCCGGAACAATAATTGCATCATTCACGGATACCGGAGCCTGAAACACCAGCCGGTCTTTTCGGTCGCCCATTTTCACAAAGCCGCTGCCTTCTTCGATTCGAAGAAACTGATCCACCTCCGGATGAACCTCCAGACCGATATCATCCTTCGGTTCGATGCTCATCAGGGTAAGCTGCAAATTTTTACCTGTCCACAATGCGGTGCGGTAATTTTGATTCAGCTTGGTAATCCTTTCGATATTTACGACAAAGGGCTGCGGGCCGTGATCAGCAATACCGAAGGTTCTATTACTTTCGGCCGTTGCGCTGTTTCCGTTTGGGTTCTGGTTGCTTTGGCTGGGATTATTACGATTCATCTTCCCCTGTCCTTTCTTAGAATATTGCATGCCTATTCTATGCGTAGTCGGGTTTGAATGTGTAATCAGGATTTTTCAAAAGAAAATTTCCGGAGGTTCAAACAGCACTGAAACCCCTGTATCGTAACGGTAAAAGAGGCGAGTACTCTGTAACCTCTAAAATGATAGAATAGTGGCAAGGATATTTTGAGCAAGGCAGGGTGGAGGATTGGCGTTAATTGATGATACTTGTACGCAAACTGGCGGCTAACCGTAAAAACAGTCAGCCGCCAGCCTGCAATTAATTCAAAAGGTAACCTTATACGCTGTTTTAATCATGCCCGTCATCCCTATTCTCGGGGCAGCCTGAATCAATCTCCTCAATACCGTTCTTCCCGGGCTCCGCCTCTTCCTCCAGCTTAAATTTCTGTACCAATTCCTTCAGCGCAAGCGCCTGCTCTGAAAGCTCTTTGCTCGCCGCAGCGCTTTCCTCCGCTGTAGCGGAATTGATCTGTACGACATTTGAAATCTGGTCAAGACCGAGCGTAACCTGTCCGATTGCGTCAGACTGCCGGTTAGAGGCCTGCGAAATTTTCCCGATTGTTTCCGAAACACTCTTTGCACTTTCGACGACACGAACCAGAGACTGCGCCGTATCGTTCGCAATTTTTGTTCCGTTCTCCACTTGATGCATGGAGCCTTCGATCAGAGCTGTGGTATCTTTCGCGGCATCCGCGCTTTTGCTCGCCAGATTTCTGACTTCGTCGGCCACCACCGCAAAGCCTTTGCCGGCGGCTCCGGCTCTCGCGGCCTCAACTGCCGCGTTCAAGGCAAGAATGTTGGTTTGGAAGGCGATATCTTCAATGGTCTTGATGATCCTGCCAATCTGGCTGGAAGACTCGTTAATCAGCGACATCGCGCTGACCATGTCCTTCATGTATCTGTCACTGACTTCTATTTCAGATTGCACACGGTTCACGTTTTCACTCGCTTCGACCGCATGCTCCGCGTTTGCCTTTACATGTGTGAAAATCTCGTTAACTGTCGCGGAAAGCTCCTCTACCGAGCTGGCCTGCTCCGTTGCGCCGCTTGCGAGGGCCTGCGCGCCGCCGGAGACCTGCTCGGAGCTGACGGAAACCTGTTCCGCCGCGCGGTTTATCTGGACAAAGTTATCCTTCAGGTAGGATACAATCCCATTGATGGAGTTTTGGAGCTGAATAAAGTCTCCCTTATATTCCAGCGTTGACACAGCAGTCAAATCGCCCTGCTCCACCATCGACAGATTGGTTTTTATATCGGTTATGTATGCCTTCAGCGTTTGGATGGTGATTGAAAAAGCAGCTCCGAGCCTGCCGATTTCATTCTCAGAGTTTACATTTACCTGAGCGTTCAAGTCTCCCTCCGCCAGCTTTTCCACAGCCACAACCATTTCCTGAACCGGATTGCTGATACTGCGGGAAATAGTGACGGCAATGAAAAGGGAGATCAGAAGCGAGCCGACAATCAGAGCCAGAATAAACACAGTCGCAACCGTTTCCTGAGCGGAAAGGTCGGAGGCAACCTTTTTGCCTGCTTCCGTCTTACCTTTGATCAGCGTTTCTATTGCGTCCGCTATTTTTTCAGCGATGGGATCGACCTTCTCCGTAAGAAGCTCCATGGATTCCTTATCCTTGTTTTGCACGGCATCGGCAACCACCTGATTCTGCAAATCCTTATAGCGATTCAAATCTTCTTTAATCCGGTTGTAGCTATCTGTTTCGCCCTTTGTGAGCATTGCCCTTTCCATTGCGGCTAAGTAATGATCCAGTCTTTCGCTCGATTCCGCGAGCTCTCCGGTATCCGTCATCATTTTCTGTGCGTCAGGGTCCAGTACGATATTACTCAAAACGACACGGTTATGGTTAAATTCCGAGTTAAAAAGACCGATATCCCCCTGTGAAAATCCATAGTTAATCAAAGCGCCGGAATAGCTTGAATCGATTGTCTTCATCATAAACAAGCCGATAATACTTGCAATACTCGATATCAACGTCACTAAAATAAAAGTAAGAATTAATATTTTACCGATTCTCATTTTTTTTATCATCTAAGTGCCCCCCTCACATTTTTTGAACTGTTCCGGCAATTGTCGCATTGGATACTACTGCCTCATGTATCCGTCCTGCCGCCCTTACCGCACCAAAACTTATATTATAGACAATCGACTATAGCTCTTTCATTTCCTGAATCAATTTTTGCGCCGCTGTTTCAATATTTCTTCTCGAAGTCGCCAGATTGATACGGATATGCGTATCCTTGCCGTTTTCGAAAAACCACGCGCCGTAATCCACGGCAAGCCTGCACTTTTTCTGTACAAGCTCTTGTATCTGCTCAGGGGATACATAAGCGCCAAGATCAATCCACATCAGGTAGGTACCCTCTAACGGGGTCACCGTAAGCTTTGGGAGCGCCGCTTTCAGCGTATCGCGAAGATAGAGGTAGTTACCCTCTATTGTTTCAAGAACTGCCTCAAGCCACGGCGCGCCGCCCTGATAAGCCGCTTCGACCACCGCATACCCGAACATGGAGCCTCTCGTCATCCGAATGGATTTGGCAAACCGGTCGAACCTCTCCCGAATTGCCTGACCGGGTATGATCAAAAAGGAGTTTTTGCAGCCGGCAAGATTAAAGGTCTTGGACCCTGAGGTAATGGTTGCCAGAATTCCATCGTAGTCGCCAACCGTCGCCGCAGGAATGTTCTTATGTCCGCTTAATATAATATCCTGATGAATTTCATCGCTGATTACAAAGACGCCGTACCTTTTGCAGAGATCCAGCAGACCCTTCAGCTCCTCCCGTGTCCACACCCTGCCCACCGGATTGTGGGGGGAGCAGAGCAGGAACAGCTTTACCTCCTTCTCCCGAATATCCTTTTCGAGCTTTTGTAAATCAATGGTATAACAGCCTGCGGTATTGACCAGCTCGCTGCAAACAAGCTTTCTTCCCGTATCCCGTATCGCGTCCATAAAGGGATAATAGCAGGGAGTCAGAATAAGGCACGCGTCGCCCGGCTGGGTCATTGCGTTAATAAACCAGTACAGACCGGAAACAACCCCCGCCGCAAAACGTATCCATTCTTTTTTCACGGAATAACCGTGTCTGCTTTCCTCCCAGCTGATAAACGACTGATAGTAGCCCTCGGCTGTCATTGAATAGCCGTAAACGCCCCGGTCGATCAGCCCTTGCATTGCTTCCCGTACATAGTCGGGTGCTTTAAAATCCATATCGGCGACCCAAAGGGGAAGCAGCCCCTCTTCGCCGAACCGTTCGGACAGTCCGTCCCACTTCGTACAGTTGGTGCCAAGCCTTTCCACGACGTAGTCTTTCTCAATCTCTATTTTCACTGTAATTCCTTCCCTGTTCCGTTTTATCATTTTCTTGCTTTTCAGGCTGTGGATAACCTTATTTCAGCGCGATGGCTTCCACCTCCACCAGCACATTTCTCGGCAGCTGCCTTACCGCTACGCAGGAGCGTGCCGGTTTCCCGGTAAAGTACTGTTCATAAACCGCGTTAAATGCGGCAAAATCAGCCATGTCACTCAAAAAGCACGTGGTTTTTACAACGTTTTCAAAGCTGCTGCCCGCAGCGGTCAAAACAGCGCCCAGATTTTGCATGACCTGCTCGGTCTGCACCGTAATATCCCCCTGTGCAATTTCGCCCGTCGCCGGAACAAGTGCAATTTGTCCGCTGGTAAAAACAATGCCCCCCGCCGCAATTGCCTGAGAATAGGGGCCGATCGCGGCCGGAGCCTCTTTGGTTGAAATGATTTCCAACATAATAAAATCTCTCCTTTGCTTATTTCGTCAATTTCCGGTAGTGAATATTTAAAAAAGTTTAAATGGCGGACTTATCCGCGCGTTTTCCGGCGGATAAGTCCTAACGTCTGCACCTTTCGGCTGTTCCTTCTCTATTTCAAAGGAACTTTATTCAAATTTAATTTCTGAAAGCTTTTT
>JAEZWL010000187.1 GCA_023420245.1 Bacillota bacterium
CTTTCTGTTTTTATCACGGAATAAACGAAGGCGGGGTCAAGATGGTTCTCCGTCGCCTCCTTGGCCACGATATCCGTGTAAGCAAGCGGATAAGCCCGTTTCATAAAATACTCGTATCCGTTGCTGATAAGAATACAGCTTATCAAAATCAAAACCGCGAGAACAGCACAGGTAACTGCCGCCTTATTTAATCTTTTCATGAAAATCACCTAAAATACATTCAAAAAGCTTTTGTGCCTCTCCGGCAACATTTTCCAAATCGACGGAGCCATCAAACACATAATTCGCCCGTTCTCTGTAGTAGGCCTCCTCGTGCTGTGCCCCGATTCTCGCTTTTGCCGCTTTTATTGAGATTGAATCCCGCGCCATAATGCGGCTGAGCCGGATTTCCACAGGCGCGGTCACCGCGATTGTCACATCACAAAGCTGCTGAGCGCCGCTTTCAAACAAAAGGGGCGCATCTAAAAGGATCGCCCTTGTGCCGCTGTTCTGCAATTCGGAAATCCGGCGCTTCACCTCATCCATAATTTTCGGGTGTGTGATCGCGTTTAGGCTTTGTGTTTTCTCTTCGCTGGAGAACGCACGCTCCGCCAAAAGCCGACGGTTCAAGCTCATGTCCGGATTGAGAATGTCTCCGCCGAATTCTGCCTGAAGCTCCGTAAGGCAGACCGGCAGGGTCACTGCCTCCCGGGCGATTCGGTCCGCGTCAATAATTTCGCAGCCGGCCTTCTTTAACGCAAAAGCAAAGGTGGATTTTCCCGCTCCGGTCGGTCCGGTAAGCCCAATCACAATTTTATTCAAGCTGAAGTACCTCGAATCCGGCAGCGCGTATGAGGCGGTTATAGACCGCCAGTCCCACGCCGTGCGGTTCCGGGCAGCGGGCATATACCGTTTTTGCCTTCATATCGTCCAGCCTTCGCAGTGCGTCAAACAGTTCGCGCGCCTGTTCCGAATAATCGTTCTTTTTCCCGTAGCAGACCGCAGGAACCAAAATCTGGTCATTTTCGCCGTCATAGCACAACGCAGCCATTCCTTCCATATTATGACTGTTTACATAGCTTTTATAAGCCTCAAAACTTCCTTTGAGAATAATTACGTTCGCCTTTGGAGAATAATGCTTATATTTCATTCCGGGAGAAGCGGCGCGCGCCCCCTGAGCCAGCGGATTTAGCACCGCGTCATCCAGTTCGACGGCACCGAGCACGCCTTGAAGCTGCTCCGGCGTGATACCTCCCGGTCTAAGGAGACGGGGCGGGTGGGTGGCAAGGGTAATCACGGTGGATTCCAAACCGACTCCGCAGGGACCGCCATCCAGAACCGCGTCAATTTTTCCGTTAAGATCATGCATCACATGCATTGCCGTGGTCGGGCTGGGCTGACCGGAAAGATTGGCAGACGGCGCCGCAAGCGGCAGACCCGCCGCGTCAATCAGCGCACGGGCGACCGGATGGGACGGAAAACGAACCGCCACCGTATCCAGACCTGCACTCACCTCATCCGGAATCAGCTCGGATTTCGGCAGGATCATGGTCAGCGGACCGGGCCAGAATTGCTCCGCAAGCTTTTTCGCGCTCTGCGGAATCTGCTTTACCAGACGGTCAAGCTGACGGATATCGGATATATGTACAATCAGCGGATTATCCATCGGTCTGCCCTTCGCGGCAAATATGCGCGCAACCGCTTTGCCATTTAAAGCATTGGCGGCTAAACCGTATACCGTTTCAGTGGGGATACCGACTAAACCGCCGTTCTTTAAAATCTGAGCGGCGGTTTGAATCGATTCCGGATAATCCGCGTTTAACAATTGGGTCTGCATGTATTAATCTCTCTCTTCTGACTGATTGTCTATGGTGCTTTGCAGCTTGGCGGCCCGGTCGGCCTGAATCAGGGCATCGATAACTTCCTCGATATTGCCGTTCAGCAAATCTTCCAGGCGGTAAATGGTAAGACCAATCCGATGATCGGTCATGCGTCCCTGCGGATAATTGTAGGTTCGTATCCGCTCGGAGCGGTCGCCTGTACCGACCTGTGATTTACGATCAGACGCAATTTTTGCATCGTGCTCCTCCTGCTTTGCTTCCAGAAGTCTGGAACGCAGCACACGCATCGCCTTATCCTTATTTTTATACTGGCTGCGTTCATCCTGGCATTCCACGACCGTTCCGGTCGGTATGTGGGTAATACGGATAGCGGAGGAGGTCTTGTTGATGTGCTGCCCGCCGGCGCCGCTGGAGCGAAACGTGTCAATCTGCAAATCCTTCGGGTTGATCTCGATATCCACTTCGTCGACCTCCGGCAGAACCGCCACGGTTGCCGTGGAGGTGTGAACCCTGCCCTGCGTTTCGGTTTCCGGTACACGCTGAACACGGTGGACACCGCTTTCATATTTCAAACGGGAATACGCGCCGTCTCCGGTTATCATAAAGCAGATTTCCTTGTAGCCGCCAAGCTCGGTCTCATTCACGTTGACAATTTCAGTTTTCCACCCTTTTGACTCCGCATACATACTGTACATACGATATAACACAGCGGAAAACAGCGCAGCCTCTTCCCCGCCCGCACCGCCGCGAATCTCAACAAATACGTTCCGGTCATCGTTCGGGTCGCGCGGAAGAAGCAGGATTTTCAGCTCGTCGGTTATCCGCTCCAAATCGGTCTTCGCCGTTTGCAGCTCGTCACTCGCCAGTTCCTTCATTTCGGGCTCCAGACCGCCTTCTTCCAAAAGCTCCCTGGCTTCCTGCATGGCACGGCTCGTATTACCGTATTCACGGTATTTTTCCACAATCGGCGTGATATTCTTGTGTTCCTTCATCAGCTCGGTATAAAGGGTCTGATTGGAAAGAACAGAAGGGTCGTAGAGCTTTTGATTCAGCTCCTCGTAGCGTTTCTCAAAGACATCCAAATTTTCGAACATATTTTAGCTCCTTAAAAATGATATAGAGTTCATAAATTAAAGAAGCTATAATTCATCCTGTGTATTTTCCCGTATAATCTTTTTAATATTTTTTTCACATTTCAATCTGGGTACCATAATTTCATGACCGCAGCCGGTACATCGAATTTTAAAATCCATACCGGCACGAAGCACCAGGAATGTTTTATTCCCGCATGGATGCGGTTTTTTCATCTGAAGAAGATCGCCCGGTCTGACATCCATGTAAGTTCCTCCCTGTCTGTTTGTTGTGTTTTATCCGATATTCCGTATCCGATATATGTAATAGTATATCACCAAATCGGCGCGGCGGACAATATTTTTTTCAATTTGCTTGCCGAAACAATCCCTTGCGCGCTATAATCAAAGGAAATCATACAAAGGCTGTGAATCAAATGGCACTGAAAGAGGAAATCCTGCTGCGCCTGCGGGAGAAAGACGGCTATCTTTCCGGCGAAGAGCTGAGCGGAGCGCTGGACGTTTCCCGCACCGCAATCTGGAAAGCCGTGAAAGCACTTCGCGACAGCGGTTATGAAATAGAATCCGCAACCAATCGGGGCTACCGTTTGACCGCCAGCCCGGACATTCTCATCCCTGAGGAAATCAAGTCCGGCCTCGAGACCGGAAAGCTGGCAAAAAGTGTTTTTTGCTATGATACCGTAGATTCCACAAACGAGGAAGCAAAACGGCAGGCACTGAACGGCGCGCCAAGCGGCAGCCTGTTTGCAGCCGAACAGCAAACTAAGGGAAAAGGACGGCTGGGCCGCAGCTGGGCTTCGCCGGTAGGTAACGGGCTTTGGTTCAGCCTGCTTCTGCGGTCCAATCTGATTCCCGCCCGGATAACCGATGTAACACTGCTGGCGGGTCTGGCGGTTTGCAGGGCAATTCGGAAATCCACCGGTTGCACCGCCATGATAAAATGGCCGAACGATATTGTCATCGGAAGTAAAAAGGTCTGCGGAATTTTAACCGAAATGGCGGCGGAAATGGATCGGGTCGACTACGTGGTCGTCGGAATCGGTATCAATGTAAATGTTGAGATATTTCCGGAAGAGCTAACGATAAAAGCGACCTCTCTTCGGTTGGAAACCGGGGAAAAGGTTCACCGCGTCGGTCTACTGCAAGAAATTCTGCGGGAATTCGACGGTTTGCTGTGTAATCAAGGGTATCCAGGCGAAGAGTTTTTGAAAGAATACAAAGAATTGTGTGTTTCATTAAACCACAGGGTCGGGTTCAACCGGGATAACCGGTTGTTTTCGGGGATTGCGGTGGATATCTCTCCAACAGGAGAGCTGATTGTACAATGCGATGACGGGGCAATCTTCCCTGTCTCATCCGGCGAGGTAACCGTTCAGGGTATTTACGGGCAATAACAAAGAACAAGCTCACTGCAATTCAGCACAGTGAGCTTTTGTATTTTCCTTACTTCTTCTTAAAGCTGTCCTTTAAGGATACCGATCGGTTGAACACCGGATGCTCCGGGGTGCTGTCGCGGTTATCCATGCAGAAATAACCCTGGCGCATAAACTGGAAGGATTTATCCGGGGTTGCCTTTCCCAATGAAGGTTCCACCTTGCAGTCGGTCAAGACAACGAGAGAATCCGGATTCAGTTCCTCCAGATAATCTCCCGCCTCCGGGTCCGGAACGGTAAACAGACTGTCGTAAAGGCGAACCTCCGCATCCACAGCGGTTTTGGCGTCCACCCAGTGAATGGTCCCCTTGATTTTTCTTCCGTCCGGCGTGTTGCCGCCGCGGGTCTCCGGATCGTATTCGGCGTAAACCTCAACGACTTCACCGTTATCATCCTTTTTACACCCGGTACAGCGGATAATATAGGTAGTTTTCAAGCGAACCTCATTGCCCGGGAAAAGACGGAAATAGCCCTTTACAGGCTCCTCCATAAAGTCTTCCTTCTCAATCCAGAGCTCACGCGAAAAAGAAACCGTTCTGGTTCCGTCCTCGGGGCGCTCCGGGTTATTCTCCACTTCGAATTCCTCCGTCTGATTCTCCGGGTAATTCGTTAAAATCAGCCTTACCGGCTTTAGGACGGCCATGGTGCGTTCCGCGTTCGAGTTTAAATCCTCGCGCAGGCAGTGCTCCAAAAAGCTGTACTCCACCGTACTGTTTACCTTGGCAACGCCGATACGCTCGCAGAAATTGCGAACGGAGGCCGGTGTGTAGCCTCTGCGGCGCAGACCGCACAGGGTGGGCATCCGGGGATCGTCCCAGCCGCTGACATAATTGTTTTCCACCAGTGTTCTAAGCTTGCGCTTGCTCATAACGGTATTATTGATGCCAAGGCGCGCAAACTCAATTTGCCTCGGTTTATCCGGCAGGTCAATATGATTGATTACCCAATCATAGAGCGGTCTATGA
>JAEZWL010000192.1 GCA_023420245.1 Bacillota bacterium
CATCAGCCGTTCCTTGATCAGTTCAATAAGGAAAAGGGCACCAGTATCGTCTCCGCCGGTTCTATCCACTATGAGCCGTTCGGAATTTATGCGGGCAAAACAAAAGCGCTTGCCGATCTGAAGGACGGCGCGACCATTGCGGTTCCGAACGATGTTTCCAACGAAGCGAGGGCCTTGCTTCTTCTGCAGGCTCAGGGCATTATTAAGCTGAAGGACGGCGTCGGCGTTACGGCGACACAAAAGGATATCGCGGAAAATAAAAAGAACCTTAAATTTATGGAAATCGAAGCCGCCCAGCTCGCACGCTCCTTACAGGATGTCGACTTGGCGGTCATCAACGGCAACTATGCGCTACAGGGTAACCTGAAGGTAAGTGATGCGCTTGCGGTAGAAGCCGCGGATTCTCTTGCAGCGACGACCTACGCCAATATTGTGGCTGTTCGTAAGGGCGATGAAACCCGCGAAGATATCAAGGCGTTAATCGAGGTACTCAAGAGCGAAGAAATCAAGACCTACATCAAAAACACCTTCAGCGGTGCTGTTGTTCCGGTAAAATAATTGAAAAATTGATGAAAAGGGCGGACCCGTTTTTTGCGGTCTGCTCTTTTTTATTGCCCCCAGGCTGTGCCGGGAGATACGATTCCCTCGCCGGATAGCTGTAAGCTACGACTGACGACGATTGTCACAATATAGAATAAGATTGATTATTTGTGCGGATATCATTGAATTTTGGGATATACTTTGCTACAATATATGCAATATTCCAATGTTTAGGAGCTATGAAAAAATGAAGCGCTATCAAATTGCAGATGAAATGCTAGTTGAAAATGAAAATGAGTTTGCCGGCGATTTGGTTTTGGTATGTACGCCGGAGGAACTGCGCAAGCAAAGCTTAAAATTCGCGCCCCACACGATTGATGAGTGCGGCCGTACCGGTTCCGCAAAGCTGGAGGCATATGACGGCTATGATTTTATATTGCTTAACGTAATCAATGACAACAATCCGTATTCCACACACCGAATCGGTCTTTACGTTACTCCGCAGGCAATCGTCTTTGTTTGCAGAGAGTCGAGCGGAGCGGTAAACAACGTCCTTGCAATGTTCACGAGAACCAAAACTACCAATTTGAACCTGCCAAGAATTTTATATGCCTTCTTTAACAGCCTTACCAATAATGATTCCCAGGAGCTTGCCGCGTTGGAGGAGGAAATCTCGGCGATTGAGGAGCGCGTAATCAAAGGGGTTACGGAGGATTATATCCGGGATATTATTTCCATGCGTAAAAAATTGATGTTCTACAAAAAATATTATGAACAGCTGCTGGATGTTGCCGAGGGAATCGAGGAAAACGAAAACAGGCTCTTGTCCTCCGGCGCCGTGCGCAGCTTTAAGATGTTTACCGCACGCGTTGACCGCCTGAACCGTAATGTGCTGAATCTTCGTGATTATATCACGCAGGTGCGCGAGGCGTATCAGTCTCAGGTGGATATTAATTTGAATTCCATTATGAAGCTTTTTACCGTGATAACAGCTATTTTTTTACCATTGACGCTTTTGGTCGGCTGGTACGGAATGAATTTTAAGAATATGCCGGAGCTGGAGTGGCCCTACGGATATTATATTGCTATCGTGGTATCGGTTCTTTTCGTTATCGGCAGTATTTTCTATTTTAAAAAAAGAAAAATATTATAATTGCATACGAAACGAGCCGCATGCGCGATCAGCGTATGCGGCTCGTTCTGCATCCGGAATGTATGGTCAATTATCTGACTTCGATTTTACGGGTCGGCGGCTGAACCTCCACCTTCTTGGGCAAATCCAGCTCCAGTACGCCGTTTTCATATCTTGCGGAGATATTTCCGGACTCGATGTTTGAGATATCAAAGCTTCTGCTCAGGGAACCGTATCTCCGTTCCTTGCGGATATACGCGTTATCGTTTTCATTTGTTTCCTCCGTGTGCTCGGCGGTAATTGTCAGCCGGTCGCCGCTGATATCGATATGGATATCCTGCTTGTCGAAGCCAGGCATATCGGCTTTCAGTAAGAATTTGTCCCCTTTATCCAGAATATCTGCGCGGAAGGGGGTTAAGCCCTTATCCAGCTCTCCGAATATGTCCTGGTTCATTTTGTTGAAATAATCGAAAATGCTGTTGGCCCTGTTTTCAAACGGGATTAGATCAAACATAATAAAACCTCCATTTTTAATTATATTATTTAGAGATGTCTTTAAGGCCTTTCTCTTTACATTTTTATAATAAAATAAATTTATGAAAAATATTCGTAAGCTTTAAGAATAAAATATTAATTTTTAGCACTCGTATAGTAAGAGTGCTAATGCTATATCCCGAAATTTGTCTTGTGTAAAATTGTTTATTGTAATATAATAGAATTCGTTTAGTTAAAGATTATTCCTATTCATAAATTTTCTATGCAGGGTAGAGTTCTAAACAGGCTGATTTGAAAAAAGAATAAGAGAAGGAATTTGGCGAAGCATGATGAAAAATATTAAGAAGATTGGTTAAAATATCTATAAAAATAAACATTGACAGATTTGTTTTAAGGGAATATAATAAAAACTGTAATTGAAACCGCTTTCAAAAATTCAGGAAAGTCATGGTGATTGTTTTGGTGCATATCGGTGATGTGGCAAGGCTGGCAGGAGTTTCATCAGCAACTGTGTCACGGGTTATCAACGGCACCGCTAAAGTCAATGAGGAAAAACGAAGACGTGTTTTGGATGCAATTCATGAAACCGGATTCAAGCCAAATGAAATCGCACGTTCCCTGTATAAAAAATCTTCCAGGATTATTGGATATATTGTACCCAGCATTCTAAATATTTTTCTCAATGAAATTGGCCGCGCTATTGAAGACGAAGCGTTCCGGAACGGGTTTAAAATGATTTTGTGCAATTCGGATGAAAACCCGGAAAAAGAAGCGGCCTATATCAATATGCTTTCCTCTATGAATGCCGACGGAATTATTATTACAATAAACAACGAGCATTTAGAGAAAGAAATCCGAGACTGCCGCATTCCGATTGTTGTGCTGGATAAAAACGCGGGGACAAGCTATACCGCGTCCGTTCAGTCAGATAATTATACCGGAGGGCGCATTGCCGCCGAGCACCTGATTGAGTGCGGATGCAGGCATATCGTAATGATGCGCGGTCCGCAGCAATATATCAGCAGCCAGCAGCGTTTTTTAGGTTATGTGGATGTATGCAACGAGTTTGGAATTCAACCGCTGTTTGTCAACAGCCAATACACCTTTCAGAATGGAATCGAAACCTCCAGAGAAATACTCCGGCGTTTTCCCGAGGTGGATGGAATCATGGCCTCTACCGATATGGTCGCGCTGTCGCTGTATAAGGTGCTGTGTGAACAAGGCAAGCGTGTTCCTGATGAAATCATGATTGTCGGCTACGACGGACTGGAGCTCAGCGAATTAATGACCCCTGCTCTTACGACGGTCGTGCAGCCCACGGAACAGATCGGAAGGCTCGCGGCAAAGCTGATTATTGACCAGGTTACGAATCAACCGATTGAAAACAGGGAAAACATATTGCCGGTTGCGTTGAAGGTTCGCGAAACCACCATGAAAAAATCCACGTCAGAGTAATTCATGTAGATTACGAGGGAAATGCTATGAATAAACGAGTTTTTTTAATTGTTCTTGACAGCGTCGGAATCGGCGAGGCTCCGGACGCAGCACAATACGGCGATGAAGGCAGCAATACGCTGGCCGCCGCCGCGACAAGCCGGCATTTTGATATGCCCAATTTGCAAAAAATGGGTTTGTTTAATATTGACGGCGTAACCTGTCGGTCAAAGACGGAAAATCCCAGCGCCGCGTTTGCCCGTATGCGCGAAATCTCCAAAGGGAAGGATACGACCATAGGTCACTGGGAGATTGCGGGAATCAATTCCCCAAACCCGCTCCCAACCTATCCGGACGGGTTCCCTCCGGAGGTAATTCGGGAATTCGTGGAGAAAACAGGTCGAAAGGTGCTTTGCAACAAACCTTACTCCGGCACAGACGTGATTCGTGATTTCGGGAAGGAGCATGTGGAAACCGGTGCGCTGATTGTTTATACGTCTGCGGACAGTGTGTTTCAGATCGCGGCACACGAGGAAGTGGTACCCATCGAGGAATTATACCGAATCTGCCAGGTCGCACGCGATATGCTGACGGGCGAGCACGGTGTCGGCAGGGTAATCGCCCGACCGTTTACCGGAACCTACCCGGATTTTACCCGAACGACAAACCGCCACGATTTTTCGCTTTTACCGCCCAAGACTACAATGCTTGATCAGCTTGTCGAAAAGAAATTTCAAGTTTTGGCCATCGGCAAAATCAATGATATTTTTGCAGGTAAGGGAATCAGCGAATTTGTCCGCACCAAGGGAAATCAAGAGGGAATTGAGCGAACCATTGAATATACCGGCAAAGAGTTTGACGGACTTTGTTTTATCAATTTAGTCGATTACGATATGCTGTACGGTCACCGCAACGACGTAGAAGGCTACGCGAAGGCGCTTACGTATTTTGACCGTAGGCTGCCTGAAATCGTAAAAGGATTGCGCGAAAACGATCTGCTGATGATTACCGCTGACCACGGCTGCGATCCGTTGACCCCTTCCACCGATCATTCGCGTGAGTATACCCCCTGGATTATTTACGGGCGGAATGTGCGGGGAGGGACTAATCTCGGTACACTGCCTACATTTGCCGATATTGCGGCAACAATTCTTGACTATTTTGAAATCGAGCCCGAAACGACAGGTACCTCTCAGCTAAAAAAGATGATCAAGGAGTAATGCACATGGAACTCGTACCAACTCCCCATAACGGGGCAAAACAGGGAGAAATCGCAAAAACAGTCCTGATGCCGGGCGATCCGCTGCGCGCAAAATTTATCGCAGAGAATTATCTTACCGATACGATATGCTTTAATACCGTTCGTAATATGCTTGGTTATACGGGGAACTATAATGGTAAGCCCGTATCTGTTATGGGCGGCGGCATGGGGATGCCTTCGGTAGGCATTTACACCTACGAGCTTTTTCATTTCTACGGGGTTGAGAATATTATCCGAATCGGTTCCGCCGGCGGTATTGCAGACCATGTTCATGTTCACGACATTATTATCGGAATGGGAGCCTGCACAGATTCCAATTATGCGTCCCAGTACGGTTTGCCCGGTACCTTCGCGCCAATCGCAAGCTATGACTTGCTGAAACGCGCGGTGGATAAAGCCGAAGAAATGAAGGAACGCGTAATTGTCGGCAATGTTTTATCCTCCGATGTGTTTTACAGCGATAATGAAAACGCGCTCAAGCTCTGGAGAAAAATGGGCGTTTGCGCTGTGGAAATGGAGGCTGCTGCGCTTTACATGAACGCGGCAAAGGCGGGTAAAAACGCGCTTTGCATCCTCACGGTTTCCGATTGCCCGTTTACCGGCGAGTCTCTTTCAGCCGATGAACGTCAAACCGGATTCCGAAAAATGATGGAAATTGCACTTTCGCTTGCCTGACTTGCATATTTTGAAAAAATAAAGTAAAATTATGAAATAATATCACAAATGTGGTATTAGAATAT
>JAEZWL010000208.1 GCA_023420245.1 Bacillota bacterium
AGCTACCTAAGCAGCAAAAACCAAAAACGGGAACGTCGATTGAGTCGCTGATAAGCGGCTCTCTTTAATTTCCCACTAATTTTAAGGAGGAACACACAATGAGTAAAATTCTTGAACTGCGAGAAAAGCGCGCCAAGGCATGGGACGCGGCAAAGGCGTTCCTGGACACCAAGCGCGGGGGGGACGGTCTGCTCTCCGCCGAGGACACCTCGACCTACGACAAGATGGAAGCCGACGTTGTGGCTCTGGGCAAGGAAATCGAGCGCCTTGAGCGCCAGTCCGTGATCGACGCGGAGCTGTCGAAGACCACCAGCAATCCCATCACCAACACCCCGTCCAAGGGTACGGAGGAAAAAACCGGGCGCGCGTCCGCCGAGTACAAAAGGTCGTTCTGGAACGCCATGCGTACCCGTGCCGGCGAGGGACTCGACCCGGTCGTGAAAAACGCTCTGCAGATCGGTACCGACACCGAGGGAGGCTACCTTGTCCCGAACGAATTCGAGCGCAATCTTGTGGAAGCCCTTGAGGAGGAGAACATTTTCCGCAGGCTGGCAAACGTCATCACCACCTCTTCCGGCGACCGTAAAATCCCGGTTGTGGCGTCCAAGGGCACGGCGTCCTGGATTGACGAGGAAGGCGCTATTCCCGAAAGCGACGACAGCTTCGGTCAGGTTTCCATCGGCGCGTATAAGCTGGGCACCCTGATCAAGGTTTCCGAGGAGCTGCTCAACGACAGCGTGTTTAACCTCGAATCGTATATTTCGAGGGAGTTTGCCCGCCGCATCGGCAACAAGGAGGAGGAATCCTTCTTCGGAGGCGACGGTTCCGGCAAACCGACCGGCATCCTTGCCGCCACGGGCGGCGCACAGCTTGGCGTGACCACTGCCGGCGCCACGGCAATTACCCTGGACGAGGTGCTTGACCTCTTCTATTCGCTGAAAGCGCCCTACCGCAACAAGGCTGTTTTCGTGATGAACGATTCCACCGTCAAGGCTATCCGCAAGCTCAAGGACAGCCAGGGCCAGTATCTCTGGCAGCCCTCCATTCAGGCGGGCACGCCCGATACCATTCTAAACCGTCCACTGTACACCTCCTCCTATGTTCCCGCCATTGCGGCGGCCGCTAAGACTGTCGCGTTCGGCGATTTCAGCTATTACTGGGTTGCCGACCGCCAGGGCAGGGTGTTCAAGCGGCTCAACGAGTTGTACGCGGCAACGGGTCAGGTGGGCTTCATCGCCACCCAGCGCGTGGATGGCAAGCTGATTCTGCCCGAAGCCATCAAAGTTCTCCAGCAGAAAGCATCGTAAGGAAGGGGGGGGTAAGGCGGCATGGCACTGATTGACGATTTACTGCCCAAGGTCAAGGCGAACCTCATATTGGAGCACAGTGCGGATGATGAACTTTTAAAGGGATTCATCCGCGTCGCTGTTTCCTACGCCGAAAGCTACCAGCATATTGCCGGTGGCGCTTATGCGGAAAATGCCATGCCGCCCACAACCGAGCAGGCTGTGATTATGCTTTCGTCTCACTTTTACGAAAGTCGGGATGGCAGCACCGGCGGCTTTTTTTCGGATAATGTGCAGGCCGGACAGCAGGTGTGGGATACGGTCAATATTCTTCTGCGGCTTGACCGCAATTGGAAGGTATGAGTATGAGCTTTGGAAAGATGAACAGCTTCATCGATGTCATATCGACTGAGCCTGTAAAGGACAGCGAGGGCTTTGTTACCGATGGCGACCATATCATCGCGTCCGTGCGCGCCTACAAGGAAGATCGTCACGGTAATGAACGTTGGGCAAATATGGCGGCTTTCAGCGAAGCAACCGCCCTCTTTCGTTTTCGGAAGATTCCCGGCATCGAGATAACAACTTCACTGTTTATCGTCTGCGGCGGTGAGCGATACCGCATTGTTAGCGCGGAGGATATTCGAGGGCGTGGAATGTATGTCGAGGTGCTGGCGGAAAAACAAGAAGGGACGGTGAGATGATGGCAAAAGCTGAGATAAAAATGCCGGAAGACTTCTTGCTGAAGCTTTCCCGCCTTGGTGACCAAACGGACACGATTATCCCAAAAGTGCTGGAGGCAGGCGGCAAGGTTGTTCTGGACAAGGTGAAAAGCAACCTTTCCTCAGTGGTCGGCAGCGGAACAAAGGAAAAAAGCCGCTCAACTGGTGAGTTGGAACGCTCCCTCGCTCTTTCCCCTGCAAAGCAGAACCGGAACGACGACTGGGATGTAAAGGTCGGTTTTGCCGAGCCGCGCTCTGACCGGGACTCCAATGCAAAAATTGCCAACATTCTTGAATACGGCAAAGCCGGTCAGCCGCCCAAACCATTTTTAAAACCGGCGAGGACGCAGAGCCGTAGTGCCTGCATTAATGTGATGAAGACGAAGCTGCAGGAGGAGGTTGACGATATATGAGCATTTTAGCAGAACTGAACACCCTGCTTTCGCCGGTTCTCCCTGTGGAGACCGGTGTTTTTTCGGGCGTCCCTCCCGACGAATACCTTGTGCTCACGCCAATGACAGACGAATTTGCCCTGTTTGGTGACAATATGCCTCTGATCGATGTGTCCGAAGTGCGGATTTCGCTTTTTACCAAGGGCAATTACCTCCAGAGGAAAAAGCAGATTACCGCATCGCTGCTCACGGCTGATTTTACGATAACCGACCGCCGCTACATCGGGCATGAGGACGATACCGGCTACCACCACTACGCCATTGATGTGGAAAAATCATACGAAACGGAGGAATAACACTATGGCAACTATCGGTCTTGACAGACTGTTTTACTCAAAAATCACCGAAGCCGAGGACGGCGGCGAAACCTACGGAACCCCCGTCTCGCTCGCCAAGGCAATCTCGGCGGAGCTTTCCATTGAATTGGCCGAGGCGGTGCTGTATGCCGACGACGGCGCTGCGGAGGTCATTAAGGATTTCAAATCCGGCAAACTTACCCTTGGTGTGGACGATATCGGCGTTACCGCCGCGCAGGATTTGACCGGGGCAGCAGCTGATGCCAACGGTGTGCTGATCTCGGCAAGCGAAAACATCGGCGCACCCGTCGCGATTGGATTCCGTGCGCTCAAGCCAGACGGCAAGTACCGCTATTTCTGGCTTTACCGGGTGAAATTCGGTATTCCGGCGACCAACCTGCAAACCAAAGGAGACTCCATAACGTTCCAGACCCCCACCATTGAGGGCACGGTCATGCGCCGCAATAAGCTGGACGGACAGAGTCATCACCCGTGGAAGGCAGAGGTTACTGAAGGCGGGGCGGGTGTTCCCGCAGATACCATCACCGGCTGGTTCGGCGAGGTATATGAACCCGTCTATACCGCAACGCCACCTGCAGGTTAATAAGGAAAGGGGCAACGACTTATGAACGATGAAAGAAGCGCTGTTATTAACATTGGCGGCAAGGAGTATGAGCTGGTGCTGACCACCCGCGCGACCAAGGCGATCGCGGGACGGTACGGCGGACTTGAGAACCTCGGCGAAAAGCTGATGAAATCCGAAAATTTTGAGATGGCTCTGGATGAGATTGTGTGGTTGCTGACCCTGCTTGCAAACCAGTCCATCTTAATTCACAATCTCAAAAACAAAGATAAACCGGAAGCATTGCTCACCGAGGACGAGGTTGAACTGCTCACTTCACCCCTTGATCTGGCGGCATACAAGACAGCCCTCACGGAAGCCATGTTCCGGGGCACCAAACGCAATGTGGAAAGTGAGGAGGAATCCTCCTCAAAAAACGCGGAAGTCGGGTAGACAGACCGTGTCAGATTCCTGACACGGAAGTCTTTACCCGGCTTTTTTATTACGGAACGGTGCAGATGGGTATGGGTGCGGAGAATTTCTGGCTCATGCCCATCGGCCTGTTTCTGGACCTGTGGGCCTGCCACAAGCAGTTTATCGGCATAGAAAAGCCGAAGAAAACCCGGACGATTGACGATATCATTCCGCCGGGCATTTAGGGAGGTGAGCACAAATGGCGGACAATTTCGGCTTAAAAATTGGTGTCGAGGGCGAGCGCGATTTTAAAAAGGCGCTTTCGGATATCAATCAGAGCTTCAAAGTCCTTGGTTCGGAAATGCAGCTGGTCTCCAGCCAGTTTGATAAGAATGACAAATCCGTTCAGGCGCTCACCTCCCGCAATGAAGTTCTAAACAAGGAAATTGACGCACAGAAGGGCAAAATTGAAACCCTGCGCGCCGCCTTGCAGAACGCTTCCGAATCATTCGGCGAAAACGATCGCCGCACCCAGAACTGGCAGATTCAGCTGAATAAGGCGCAGGCAGAGCTTAACGGCATGGAGCGTGAGCTCGAGCAGTCGACGGAAGCTACCGACAATCTTGGCGACGAACTGAAGGACACCGCTGACGAAGCGGAGAAATCCGGTCCTAAATTTGATAAACTGGGCGGTATCCTCAAAGGCATCGGCGTGACGATGGGCGCGGTGGCTGTTGCGGCAGGTGCGGCGGCAATCAAGCTGGGTAAAGAAGTTGTGCAGCAGTTCGGTGAGCTGGAACAAAACCTTGGCGGCTCGGAGGCGGTCTTCGGTGCATACGCTGCGTCAATTCAGAAAACCGGAGAAGAAGCGTACAAAAACCTCGGTGTATCCCAGTCGGATTATCTGGCTACAGCCAACAAAATGGGTGCTTTATTTCAAGGCTCCGGCATCGAGCAACAAAAAAGCCTGGAGCTGACCGAGAAAGCCATGCAGAGGGCTTCGGACATGGCGTCGGTCATGGGCATCGATATGTCCTCCGCCATGGAAGCCGTCACCGGCGCGGCAAAAGGCAACTTCACCATGATGGACAATTTGGGTGTGGCGATGAACGCGACCAGCGTTCAGGCATATGCCGCTTCCAAAGGTCTGGATTTCGTATGGAACAGCGCGAGTAATGCAGAAAAAGCCGAAGTTGCCATGCAGATGTTCTTTGAAAACACGGAGCAGTACGCAGGCAACTTCGCAAGGGAGTCCACGCAAACCATCAGCGGCTCTATCGGCCTGCTTCAAGCCGCCCTATCTTCATTCACGGCGGGTCTTGGAAACGCAGACGCAGATATGACCAATCTAACGCAGAACCTTGTGGACGCATTCCAAGCTGTAGTGAAGAATGTCGTGCCGGTGCTTGAAAATATCGTGGCGGCACTTCCACAGGCAACGGGAGCGATTTTGCAGGCAGTCGGCGACCTTCTCCCTATGCTGCTTGCAACGGTGACAAACATCTTCACGCAGGTGCTGAACACGATTCTGTCGCTCCTGCCCGAACTCATTCCCGCAGCCGTTGACGCTGTGATGACGATAGTCGGTGCATTGATTGACAACCTCCCGCTCCTCGTCGACGCGGCGGTGCAATTGGTGGCGGCTCTGGTCGGCGGCATCGGCTCGGCTTTGCCAGAACTTATCCCGGCGGCAGTGAGCGCGGTCTCAACCATCGTTCAAGGATTGGCGGATAACCTGCCCATGCTCCTTGAAGCGGCGCTGCAGCTCATCCTCGGGCTTGCCCAGGGTTTGCTGGACGCAATCCCGCAGTTAGTCGCCGCACTGCCCGCCATTATTACCGCCATCGTGACCTTTATCATTGGGGCGATACCGCACATTATCGATGCGGGCGTCCAGCTTCTGGTCGCATTGATTGCGAACCTACCAAAAATTATCGTCGAGGTGGTCAAGGCTGTCCCGCAGATCATCGCGGGGCTGGTAAATGCCTTCACCGGCTACATCGGGCAAATGGCGCAGGTCGGCGGCAACCTTATCAAAGGGTTGTGGCAGGGCATTTCTGACGCAGGCGCGTGGCTGTGGAACAAAATCAGAGGCTTCTTCGGTGGTATTGTGAGCCGCATTAAGGACTTTTTCGGCATTCACTCTCCGTCGACGCTCTTTGCCGGGCTTGGAAAAAACATGGGCGAAGGCATCGGCGTGGGCTTCGAGGACGCAATGTCCGCTGTCTCACGGGATATGCAGAATGCCATCCCCACGCGCTTCGATATTAGTACCGGCGGCGCGTCCGGGCAAGGCGGTGCTGTTTCCGGCGCAAATATCACACAGAACATTTCCGTGGTGTCACCAAAGGCACTGTCTGAAAAGGAACTGGCGCGGGAATTCAGAAACCTTTCCCGCAAGCTGGCATTGGAATTTTAAGGAGGGGCGGCAATGGAACTGACCTATTTAAACACAACAGGCGAGCGGCTGGTTCTCCGGCAGACAAGGCCGTTCTTCCTGACGCGCATTGACGGTGCCGGACAAACCAAACAAACCATCAATACCTTTCAGGCACCGGGACAGGACGGCGCTTTTTATATATCCTCCACACTGGATATGCGCAACATCACACTGGAGGGCACACTCGCGGTTCGCACGACCGATGAGGCCTACGAGTACCGAAAGCAGTTCCTCCGTATTCTCACGCCAAAACAGCAGGGTACGCTGGTCTACCGCCAGCGGCAGATTTCCTGCGTGGTGGAGGAAGCTGGGTTTACCGCTTCCGTCCGGGAACGCGCACCGAACTTTTTTGTCAGCCTGCTCTGCCCGTCGCCGTTCTTTGAAACACTCGAGGAGGTGCGGGCGGAGCTTGCCATGTGGACGCCCATGCTGCATTTCGCGCTGGAAATCCCAGCAGGCGGTATTGAATTCGGTTCACGCCAGCCTAGCCAGATCATCACGGTGGATAACATCGGCGACGTGCCCTGCGGATGTCTGATTATGTTCAAAGCCTTGGGGACGGTTACCGACCCTGAGCTTCTGAATATGGACACCGGGGAATATGTCCGGCTGAACACCACCATGGGCGCGGGCGACGAACTGCGGGTGTACACACACTTTGCGGGGAAGCATGTCGTCAGCGTTACCGGCGGCGTCGAAGTGAATGTCTTTTCCCTGTTGGATACCGGCTCGACCTTCCTGCAGCTGGCGGCAGGGCGAAACCTCCTTCGGTATGACGCCGGGGCAAATATGGATCTGCTGGAGGTCAGCCTGTATTACCGACCGCAGTTTCTGGGGGTGTAGTGTGAAAACAAGTTTTCACACCTAAAAAAGGACATGGAAGCCGTACAGAATGGCTTCCATGTCCTTTTTTGAGAGGAGAAAAACTATGCAGCTGTATGTCTTTAACGAAAACCGGGAGCTTGCCGGAGTCGTGGAATCCTTTGAGTATCTGCGCTGGACCCGGCGGTATTCCCAATGCGGTGCATTTGAACTGAAGGCAATTGCAACCATCGAAAACCTCGCCCTTCTGATGCTGGGCAACCTCCTGTGGAAGAGTGACGACGAGGAATCCGGGATTATCGAATATGCAGAGCTGTCGCAGGACGACAAAGAAATTATCACGGTCAGCGGCCGATTTGCAACGTCCTATCTCTCCCGACGCATCGTATGGGATACGGAAATCCTCAACGGTGGGTTGTCCGCCTGCGTCGGTCAGCTTCTGCAAAACCATTTGATCAGACCCGGAAATACCGAACGTCAGATGGACTTTATTTCTTATACGGACGACGGTATATCGGATTCCATCAGCACGCAGATTTCCTACAAAAATCTCATGGACGCGGTAACCGGGCTTTGTGAAGCGGCGGACACGGGCATCAAAACGGTATTCAGTCCCGCCGGAAAATCGTTCACGGTGCGGCTCTATAAAGGGGCACAGTCTCAGGCCGTTTTTGCCCGGGAGTATGAAAACCTAACCTCCCAGACCTTTACGAGGAGTGCAATGGACTATGCAAATGTGGCGCTCATCGGCGGCGAGGGCGAAGGCACGGAGCGCGTGTTCGCCGTTTCCGGGGACGGCTCCGGAGCAGACCGAAGGGAAACCTTTGTGGATTCCAAAGACCTGCGCTCGGAGGATTTCGGCGAGGAATATACCGCCGCTTTGCTGTTTCGCGGTCAGAGCAAGCTTTCCGAGCTTGTCATGACACAGTCCTTTGATGCCGCTGTCAATCCCCACGGCAACTTGCGGTACAAGACGGACTTTGATATCGGTCAGACAGTGAAAGTCCTCTCAAAAAAATGGGGTGTCACGCTTTCCACCCGTATTACGGAGATTGAGGAAAGCTACGACAGAGACGGTCAGAGCCTTGGGATTACCTTCGGCAAGGGTGTGCTCACCTTGTCGCAAAAACTGAAGGGAGTGATGTAAATGGAGAAAAGCGGCTTTTTCAACAGCACCGGCGGCGACCGGGTGTATGACGCGGCTGATTTTGCTTCCTATTTCGGGAAGCTGGTTTCAAACGGTATCTTTTATGCCGCCGCGACCAACCTGCAGGTGACGACGGGAAGCGGCATGTCGGTGAGTGTTCTTGCGGGTAGCGCCTGGATCAACGGTTATTCCTATGAGAACACCGATGCGCTGGAACTGGAGCTTGCAACGGCGGACGGCGTCAATCCCCGCATTGACCGCATCGTTGTACGCTGGAGCGCGGTAAACCGGGAAATTCGTCTGGCGGCACTGACCGGAACAGCGGTTTCTTCCCCTATCCCTCCGTCGCTGACGAGAAGCGACAATGTGTACGAATTGGTGCTTGCGGACATCACCGTACCGCAGGGTGCGGTTACCATCGCCGCGCCGAACATCACGGATACCCGGCTGAGCACCAGCCTGTGCGGAACGGTCAATTCGCTGATCACAGCGGTTTATGAGTAAGGGGGGATTTCTGAATGGCGGATATTAGCGGCGTTACCCTAAACGCTGGGAGCGGACCTACTATAAAGTACACCATCACCTATACCAAAAGCCGCCCGAGCAATAGCCAAATGACCTATAACTTCACAATCGCGGCGGCACTCGGTTCTTCCGGCTCCTACATCCACAGCGGCTATGCGCTGCTCTGCACCGTGACGGTCAACGGCTCATCGGCGCAGGTGCGCATCAAGGCTGCCGACAACGACGATTGGGACGGAACCGCACCCAGATATCGATACGTTTCAGTTACCTGCACCTCAACAGCAGGAAATGCCGAGCAGGGCGTCCGATTTCGGGTGGTTTCAGATGGGCGGCTGGCATTAAGCTCCGGTGTTGTTGACAACTCCAGCTACACGGTGCTCTCTTCCGCGCTTCTGACGACCGCCTGCGGCGCACCCACCGCGTGCTCGCTCAGCTCTACAGTCGGCGAAGGTAACGTCACCCTCTCGTGGAGCGGCGCGTCCAGCGGCACCAATAACAGCATCACATCCTATGAAATCCAGTACAGCGACTCCAGCAACAACTCCACATGGGGAAGCTGGACGGCACTGACCACCGTTACAACCACAGCGGCCAGCGGCAGCGTTTCGGTTTCACCTCCCGCCACGCGCGGCTATTACCGGCGCTTTCAGGTACGGACGCGGGGTTCCGCTGGAGCCAGCTATTATTCTGGCTGGAAGGTATCCACGAATTCCGTACGGAAGGATACCCCGCCCCAGCCTGCGACTAGCCTTTCCGCTTCGCCCACGGTCTACACTGCCGGACCCGTCACATTGACTTGGAGCGGCGCATCCGGCGGCACCAGTCCCATCAAGGGCTACATGCTTGCCAGCCGAACTTCCACAGACGGCACGACTTGGACGGCATGGAATGTGCTCGAGACCTTTGACCTCTCGTCTGCCTCCGGCACCCGAACGGTTGCGGCTTCCAGCGTGCCCGGCACGTATACCAAATACGGACTGTGGACAATCGACACGCTGAATGTCTATTCCAATGAAGGTGTCAGCAACAGCATTCTGTGCGTTTCGGCCGCCAGCGCGACGCCCACGGTCACCGCGCCGAAGGATGGTGGTGCAACCTATAATCCGCATCCGCGCTTCCTGATTTCCACCGGAAATCAGCCGGATACACAGGTGTTGCAGGTGAAAATCGGCTCCGGCAGCTGGCAGGACAGCGTCAACAATCCAAGCCTATTCTCACACGGCGGAACCATCGAAAAGAACGTCAGTGTCATATTCCGTGCCGAGGAGCAGACAACCGGCACGAAAGCCACAACGGTGCGCTGCCTGAACGCAAGCTTTGCAGCCCCCAGCGCGGAGGTCAGCCGTTCCTTTACGGTGCTCGCGTCACCGTTCGGGACGGTCACGGCAGGCACAACAACGGTAAAAGCTTCTCATATCACGGCACTTCGAACTGCTGTAAATACAGTTAGAGGTTACTACGGGCTATCTGCAGTCAGCTGGGGCGAGGAAATCACGGCAGGCAAGACCTATGTGAAGAACTGGCCGCTTCATATTCTCGAAATCCGCGCCGCCATCGAGCCGGTCATTGAAGTGATCAACCTCTTTGACACGGGAACCGCCTTTGATGTGCCGGAGGTGGATTGGCTGCCCATCGGCACCGGCCGCCCCAAAGCTGCGGTCATAAACCAGCTGCAGGAGCTGATTCTTTCCCTGTAGCCGCATATATGGTTTTCAGCGTTCCCGCTATGGTGGGAGCGTTTTTTTATACAGAAATATAGAACGGAGGTTTTGCAATGAAAGAAGTTTGGACTTGGATTCAAATAGGGCTCGCGGCGGTGGGCGGCTTCCTCGGTTGGTTTGTTGGGGGCTTTGACGGTTTCCTTTACGCACTGCTCGTGTTTGTAGTGGCCGACTACATTACCGGGGTCATGTGTGCCATCGCGGACAAAAAGTTGTCCAGCGAGGTCGGCTTCAAGGGTATCTGCAAAAAGGTGCTGATTTTCGTCATGGTCGGCATCGGCCATATCATCGACATCTATCTCATCGGCAACGGCGAAGTGATACGAACGGCCGTGATCTTTTTCTACTGCTCCAACGAGGGTATATCAATGCTTGAAAACGCCGGGCATCTTGGTTTGCCAATTCCGCAGCAGCTCAAGGATATTCTGGAGCAGCTTCACGACCGCAGTGAAAAGGGGGACAAATAAATGAATCTGCATAAACTTATTCTGACAAACAACGCCTGCTACAAGGCAGGCCGCACCATTACGCCGAAGGGCATCATGGTGCATTCCACCGGGGCAAATAATCCCAATCTCAAACGTTACGTCGGACCGGACGACGGACTGCTCGGTAAAAATCAGTACAACAACCACTGGAACCAGAACACGCCGGACGGACGGCAGGTCTGTGTCCACGGATTCATCGGAAAGCTGGCTGACGGCTCCATCGCAACGTTCCAGACCTTGCCGTGGGATATGCGTGGCTGGCACTGCGGAAGCGGTGCAAAAGGCTCCGGCAACGACACGCATATTTCCTTTGAAATCTGCGAGGACGGTCTGACGGATGCGGCGTATTTCAATGCCGTATACAAGGAAGCCGCTGAACTGTGCGCCTACCTTTGCATACAGTATGGACTGACCGAAAAGAACGTCATCTGTCACTCCGAGGGCTACAAGCTGGGAATTGCTTCGAACCATGGCGATGTGATGCACTGGTTCCCGAGGTTTGGCAAGAGCATGGACACTTTCCGCGCCGAGGTTGGGACGCTGCTCGCGGCGTCTGCTCCCACACCCACTCCTGCTCCGTCCGGCTTTGCTGTTGGCGACCGGGTCGTGCTGAACGGCGCGGTATACGCCGACAGCTACGGCGGCGGGAAAGGACGATCATTCCAGAATAGAACCTGCACCGTCACCCGCATTGTCGATCTCAAACGCAAGTGCCCGTACCTGCTGGACAACGGCTTGGGCTGGGTGCCGAAGGACAGCATCCGAAAAGTATAACAGAATATTTCAATGTGTTGCCGCCTGTTGGGTTTTTGCCCTGCGGGCGGCTTTTTTGCTTTCACCCGTTAACTTCCCGCTCTTTCACGGCTATACGACGGAGGGCGTTTTTTATGTTTTCGGTACTCAAACCACCCTCTTCTGTCCTGTAGTTGGTAAAGGGAGGAACAAAACCATGTTAGACGATAAGAACGAAACCGACTGTGCGGAAATCCCCGTTCCGCAGGAGCAGTTGCGGCGGGAAGTGGATTATGTAAGAGCACAGCGGATACTCGAAGCGATGTTGGATAAGGGACTGATTTCTTTGTCGGAATTCAACAAGATAACCGCGCTGAACCGCGAATCTTTCTCTCCCATGCTGGCCGGAATTATGTCCTCAAACCGTTGCTATAACTCGCATTCAGAGTTAATATGACATGCTGACGAGGAGGTGAAAAAATGAAAAAGGTTACGAAAATCGAACAGAATACAGTAAACCTATCAGAAAGACCCAAGCGGCGTGTCGCGGCTTATTGCCGTGTCTCCACCGACACCGATGAACAGCTGGAAAGCTTGGAGACACAGATTAAGCATTATGAATCCTACATCCGGGCTAATCCAGAATGGGAATACGCAGGCATTTATTATGACGAGGGTATTTCTGGCACGAAAAAGGAAAAGCGCCCCGAACTCCTTCGGATGATTGCCGACTGCGAAAACGGGAGCATCGACTTTATTGTCACGAAGTCCATCAGCCGCTTTGCCCGAAACACGACCGACTGCCTGGAGCTGGTGCGAAAACTGCAAAACCTCGGGATTTTCATTTTCTTTGAAAAAGAAAACATCAACACCGGGAAAATGGAAAACGAACTCATGCTCTCAATCCTAAGTGGACTGGCCGAAAACGAGTCAGTGTCTATTGCCGAAAACAACAAATGGTCGGTCAGACGCCGCTTCCAAAACGGCACCTACAAAATATCCAGCCCACCCTACGGTTACGATTCTGTTGACGGGAAGCTGATGTGGTTCGCTTTATCTTTTCCGAAATACTGTCCGGCAAAGGGTGTGGCAAAGTCGCAAAGGAGCTTAACCTTCGCGACCTAAAGGGCAAGAAGGGCGGTCGGTGGAAGTCGTCAACTATTCGAGGGATGGCTTATAACGAGAAATACATCGGCAATGCACTGTTTCAGAAGACCTATACCGACGAGCACTTCAACCACCGCCGCAATAACGGTGAAAAGGAACAGTACCTCATCCAGAACCACCACGAGCCGATTATCAGCCGCGAGGATTTTGAAGCCGCGCAGGCAGTCATTGCCCAGCGAGCCAGAGAAAAGGGCGTTGAAAAACGTGAGGGCAAGAGCCAGAACCGCTACCCGTTTTCGGGAAAAATCATCTGCGGCAACTGCGGTGGCACCTTTAAACGCCGTATCCATGCAAGCGGGAAACACAGAATCGCGTGGTGTTGTACCACGCATCTTGCGGATATTGCCGAGTGCCCGGTGAAATACATCCCGGACTCCGCTCTTGAGGTCGCGTTCGTCACGATGATGAATAAGCTCATTTTTGGGCATCAGACCGTACTTCGCCCCCTGCTCGTCAGCCTGCGTGGGATAACCTCCGACTCCAGCCTGAAAAGCATTGGGGAGCTTGATAAAAAACTTGAGGATAACACGGAACAGCGAAAGGTGCTGGTGGGGCTTCTCACTAAAGGTTATCTAGAGCCGGCCGTTTACAATAAGGGGAACAACGAGCTTTTGCAGGAAGCCGAGCGGATACAGCGGCAGAAGGAATCACTTCTCCGATTTATGAACAGCGACAGCCGAAGCCTGAGCGAGGCCAGTGCAATTTTGCAGTACGCTACCAAGGCCGCAATGCTGAAGGGCTTTGACGGAGATCTGTTCACCCGCTTCGTAGAGCGGATTCATGTGTATTCCCGAACGGAAATCGGATTCGAGCTTAAATGCGGCATTACATTAAAAGAAAGGCTGGTGATTTGAATGGATCACATACCCTACGGTTACCGTATTGAAAACGGGCAGGCCGTACTGGATGAAAAAGCCGCCGAGCAGGTAAGGACGCTCTTCCGCTCCTATCTTGCCGGTGATGCTTTGGCAACCGCTGCTCATAAAGCCGGCATCGAAGCCTTTCATTCCGGAATTACAAGAATACTTCAGAATGCTCGTTACCTCGGCAATGCGTATTATCCGGCACTTATCGACCCAGACACCTTTGCTGCCGCTGAAGCCGAACGTGTCCGGCGGGCCGAGAAGCTCGGTCGTATCTGGGAGCCAAAAGAAGAAAAAGAGGTCGTCTTTCCCACCGCCTTTCGCCTGTGCGAAGGGACGGAGCAGTTCGACGACCCGTTTATGCAGGCGGAATACGCCTACAGTTTAATTGAAACGGAGGTGCTTGCGAATGGAAGCTAAGATGAGTATTACCGTGCTCCCAGCGAGAAAAAATGCCGGTTCCGCAAACAAAGATGAAGAGAACCCAAAGCTGCGGGTTGCAGCCTACTGCCGTGTGTCTACAGACAGCGACGAACAGGCCACCAGCTACGACGCTCAGATTGAGCATTACACCAATTATATCAACGGTCATCCGGACTGGAAACTGGCGGGGATTTTCGCAGACGACGGTATTTCCGGCACCAATACCAAAAAGCGCGATGAATTCAACCGCATGATTGACGAGTGCATGGCGGGCGGCATCGACATGATTATTACAAAGTCCATCAGCCGATTTGCCCGTAACACACTGGACTGCCTGAAATACATCCGCCAGCTGAAGGAAAAGAGCATTCCCGTTTATTTTGAAAAGGAAAACATCAACACCATGGATTCCAAGGGCGAGGTTATGCTGACAATTATGGCGTCCCTTGCCCAGCAGGAAAGCCAATCCTTGAGCCAGAACGTGAAGCTGGGTTTGCAGTACCGCTACCAGCAGGGTGAAATCCAAGTCAACTGCAATTGGTTCCTCGGCTATGCCAAGGACGAAAATAAGCACTTGGTGGTTGTGCCGGAGGAAGCCGAAATCGTCAAGCGCATATACCGCGAATACCTTGAAGGTGCCAGTATGCTGAAAATTGCCCGCGGACTGGAAGCAGACGGTATTCTGAACGGCGCGGGTCGGGAAAAGTGGCATACCAGCAACATCAGCACGATCCTGCGGAATGAAAAATACATTGGCGACGCCCTTTTGCAGAAAACCTACACTGTAGACTTCCTCACCAAACAGCGGATCAAAAACAACGGTATTGTGCCGCAGTATTACGTGGAAAACAGCCACGAAGCCATTATCCCGCGTGAAATTTTTATGCAGGTGCAGGAAGAATTGGTGAGGCGACGTTTGGTGCATCAAAGCCCGAATGGGAAGAACCGAGTCTTCAGTAGCAGCCACTGCCTGTCGAATATCGTTTTCTGCGGCTGCTGCGGAGAGTTTTACCGCAGAATTCACTGGTACAACCGTGGCAAGAAGTCCATCGTCTGGCGGTGTATCAGCCGACTTGAAAACACCGGCCTGTTCTGCGATGCCCGCACCGTGCCGGAAAGCCAGATTGAGCAAGTGCTGGTCGCCGCCATCAATCAGGCATGGTGTGACAAGGACACCTTCCTCGCCACCCTGCAAAGAAACATCGATGCTGTTCTGGAATCAGAAAAAGGCCAGCCACTTACCGATGTCGACAAGCGGCTGGCAGAACTGCAAGAGGAGCTTTTAAAGCGAACCAGCGCCCGAGCCGACTATGAGGATGTCGCCGAGGAGATTTACCGCCTGCGCGAAGATAAGCAGAAGCTTCAGCTGGAAAGTGCCGGGCGGGACGAGCAGAAAAAACGCATCACTGACATGGGCAGCTTCCTTCGGGAACAACCCACCGCCCTAACCGAATACAACGAGCCGCTTGTCCGGCGGCTGATTGAAAAAGTCACTGTCTACGAGGACAAATTCATCGTGGAGTTTAAATCCGGCGTGACGGTGGATGTGGATGAATAACATAACATCCGGTGGTTGTAAGAGAGACTCCTCAATGATGCATAATAAATGGACATTACTAAAGTTAAAATAGTAATAGATGCGTTGTTCATTGCTTTGACTGTACTTTTTGGTAGTTGACAATTGAAAATGAGTATGTTACTATTAACATAGGTTATAAATAACAGAGGTGATACCATGTCAATTAAATATGCCATTTTGGGGCTTTTGAGTTGGAAGTCCCTGACCGGATATGATATAAAAAAATTAATGGAAGATTCCGCCCTCCTATACTGGTCAGGGAATAATAACCAGATATATAAATCGCTCGTTCAATTGCACGAGGAAGGTCTGGTTACCACCGAAGTACAGCATCAACAAAGTGCCCCTTCAAGAAAAGTATATACAATTACTGATGCGGGTCTGTCTTCGTTAAAAGAATGGGCACTATCAGAACCGGAAGCCCCGGATTTCAAAAAGACGTTTTTTGTCCAACTGTCTTGGTCGCATGTACTGAGTGACGAAGAGACCGACCGGCTGCTTTCTGAATACGAGAAAGAGCTTCAACTGCAACTCGCATACCAGCGAGAAAAACATACCCGTCGAAAGAGCTATCCTGACCGTGATAAGAGGGAAAAGCTTCTTTGGAACAGCATGGCGCAGAATGCGATCTCTTCTTGTGAAAACGAACTTTGCTGGGTTGCGTCGGTACGCCGAGCATTAGCCGACTTAAATGAAAAAGGAAATGTAGAATTATGAATATTACCTATACGGTTAATTTGCGGGATAAAGGAAGGTATCTTAAAATTACTGCTGCTGAACCCCCGATTCAAACGGAGCAGCAGGCACTTGACATTATGAGCCTGTGCGTGGAAAATGGAACAAATCTTCTCATGATTCACGCGCCGGCGATATCCGAAAGTTTTTTCAGACTTTCTACTGGTGTGGCAGGCGGAATTCTTCAAAAAATGATCAACTATCATATCACAACGGTGTTTGTTCTTACCGAAAGCATCGTGCTCCCCAAACGCTTTCTGGAGATGATGCTCGAAGCAAACAAAGGTGAGCAAT
Source organism: Bacillota bacterium (assembly GCA_023420245.1). GTDB lineage: Bacteria > Bacillota > Clostridia > Oscillospirales > Acutalibacteraceae > DATAML01. The sequence goes on from JAEZWL010000208.1 coordinate 16,666, forward strand.
ACCGATTTTACTATGCAACGCACGAAGCAGAGCAATGGCTGCTGTCTAGTCAGGAGGAATCAAGAATATGAACAATCAAACGATTTATAAATCTAAGGCTGGGCAAACGGCAGTGCTGAATGCCTATGATACTCTGTTAGCAAAATGGCCTGTTCCCTTTGCGCAGCACATTGTTTCCACACAGTTTGGCGATACCTTTGTGCTGCAATGTGGTGAGAAAGACCAAGCGGCAGTCATTATGCTGCACGGTTCAAGTTCCAACTCCGCTATGTGGGCATCATCCGTCAAGGAATTATCCAAGACGCACTGTATCTATTGCATTGACATCCCCGGAGAGCCGGGAAAGAGCGTCGAAAAGCAGTACCCGCTGACCGATGATTCTTATATAAACTGGCTTGATGAAGTCATCCGGAGATTGGGATTGGAAACTGTGTCGCTTGTCGGTATCTCGCTGGGTGGTTGGATGTCGGCAGCCTATGCAATCAGTAATCCGCAAAAAGTGGGTAAACTGATTTTGCTCAGCCCTTCCGGAATTGGGGGACAAAAAGCTTCATTTATGTTGAAGGCAATCCTCCTCATGCTATTGGGCGAAAAAGGGAGAGAAAAAATTGCTCTTTCTCTGTACGGGGAGCAGACTGTATCAAAAGAAACGATTAAATATACCACTTTCATTGCCACGCATTTCAAACCCAGAACTGGAAAAATTCCCGTGTTTTCCGATGAGCAGTTGCTGCGACTAACGATGCCCATTCTGTGCGTTGCGGGAGAAAAAGATGTGATGCTGAATTCCGCACAAACCGCTGATAGAATGCATACGCTGCTTCCAAACGCCGATATGCGAGTGATCTCAGGCGCCGGCCATGCGCTGGTGAGTGTGACAAAAGACATTGCTTCATTTATGAAGGTTGATTGAAAAATCACCGTCTTCGATGATAAATTCACTGTAGAATTCAAGTCCGGCGTGACGGCCGATGTGGATGAATAAGGGTAATAAAGAAGCACTGCCAACTATTATGTCAGCAGTGCTTCTTTATTATTGAACTCCTATTAAATTATCTCCAACCACTCTATAATATTTAACAATCTTCGGTGCAACTGACATATCAGGTAATAATGAACCGTATTCTTCAGAGTTATAAAAATATATGGAAACAAATTTCCTTATAAAGTGATAGTTATCAAAAATGTTCTGTGGAACTTTCTTTTCATAATAATCTGAATAAGTATACCCGCAATACGTTAAACACCCTTTGATATCTTCGTATGCGGCCTGAAAAGAAATAGGTGCGAATGTTTCCATATCCGATAATAATGAAGGATATACAAGCAAGTAACAATCTTTTTTCTCAGCAATCCAGTCCATACAGAGCGTGTATGTAGTATCGTATAAGCCTCTTGCCTTGGATAGTATTTTATCCAGAGTATCTAATATTTCCGGAAACCTGCAAATTGTTGAATACCGTTTCATTTTAGACAATGGTGAATTAATAAAGCATTCAACAGTTGCGCCATAATAATATAGTTTTGTTGCTAATATTGTAATCTTATCAAATAAGTCGCATCTAGAATAAGCAGAACACACTGTTTCTTTTCCTGTATAGCAATACGGGCATATTTCTTTGCTTTGGAGTATAGGGTATTCCTTATTTTTAACTTCAATGATTGCTTCGTCAACATTGATTTTTATTTCATGTTCCAATAGGAAATCGGATAAAGGCGTTTTTTTCTGAAGCATTTCTCGCAGATTGAGAATACCGTTTGACCGAAAGAAATTCAGACCTTCCTCATTGGCTGTTGTTATATGGCGACACATTATTGCCAGATCACTGCTATTATATTTATTAAGGCTTAAATCAAATTTTTTCACTATAACCTCGGGTATAAGTGTATCCGGATTCACAGTCAAGAAATAAGACTTGAGCGCAGCTGCATCTATTCTAAAATATTCTGAAAATTTTTCCACTAATTCGTTGGGTGTGTCATCAACAAAATCCACTGTTATCACTAAACCATTGCCTCCTTTCCAGACAACTGTATTTGTAAAAAGTGACGTGCATGATAACATCTTCGACCTATTTCCACGCATACGCCAAAATCCAAAAAACATCTATCCTGTTCTCTCACCAAGCCCCAAAAACGCAAAACATCTATCCTGTCCTGTCGTGAAAGCCTGTTATCAATCCTGTCCTCTCACGAACGGAATCCGAGCCGATAGACTGATTCCCTTGAACGGGTAAAATCACGTTTTGAGTGTACAGTTAAAAAAGCCAAAAACCACAGAAATGGCTTATTTACTGGGGTTTCTGTACATTCAATCTTTCGCCCGCGACATCAATACTACCGTCTCAACGTGTGATAGGGAGGCTAAATTTACAGGACAGAATGGATGTCAAAATATATGCATATTATACAAATACAAACGCCATATCGCCGCAAATAGATGTTAGTATTCACTGATTTTATGCTGCTTATAACAGTGATTCCGCTCATAAGGATGAGAGGTTCATTTTGATGTCATCAACAGCAACCAACATAACTACTTCTGTTTCTCCTGCTTTGAACTGTAATGCGTATCTTTCCGTTTGGTTTTGCCGTTGATAACTTCAGTATTGCTCCTGCGCTGCATCTCAGCTTGAACCCGGTCGTACATTTCCTCTTTGATAATCGGCTCATGAGCATTCTTCATCAAGAACTGCTCCTGCTCGCCACGATTTCGCCTCTGCTTATTATTGGGGAAATCACCGGAGTAGGTCTTGCCAACCAATACATGACCTGCATATTTTTCGTTGGTTAATATAGTTTGGATTGAACGCTTTGACCAGATGTCCTTACCCTGTGGTGACTTAATGTCCTGGCTTTCAAGCTCCCGGATAATCGAAACAATACTGCTGCCATTTAAATATAAGTCATAAATCAACTGGACTACTTTTGCTGCTTCCTCATTAATGATAAGGTTGCCGTTTTCGTCCTGCTGATAGCCAAAACACTTGCGGGAATACAGCTTTGAATTCCCGGAGAGGAACCCACGCTTTAATCCCCATTTGATTGCTTCCCCTGTGGACTCGCTCTCGGCCTGGGCCATGGCACTTAAGGCCGAGATCAATATATCATTATCTGTTTCACTGGTTCGGAGGTTCTCCTGATGAAAGATGATTTCAACCCCAAGGCTCTTAAGCCGGCTTACAGTTTCAAGTAAATCAACTGTATTTCTGGCAAAGCGGCTGATGGTTTTCACCACAACAATGTCGATCCGATTTTCATAGCAGTCGAAAATCATTTTCTGAAATCCGTAACGCGCTGTGTTGCCGCCGGAATCCTTGTCCGTATAAACTTCACACAGCGTCCACTTTGGATTACAGGCCACATATTGCTTCAGCGTTTTTATCTGGATATCAAGACTCTCATCCTGCGATTCGTGCGTTGTGCTGACACGGCAGTAAATGGCGACCTTTTTCAGCGACTGGCGAGCAGCCGGTATCATCGTCACTTTTAATTTCGGAGTTTCATCTGACATAACTTCACCTCCCGCAAAGGAATATTAAACACGGAGTTACTGCAACTTTCAGAACTGTTCGCCCTTAAACATTGAGCTTGTCAAAATAGGCTTGAAGGAATTCTATGACAGGCTCTTTCTGTTCATTTCTATTATAAATTACTACACTGCCAAAACAAGAGTCCCATTGATAAATTAGATCGAAAAGGGAGCCTTCAATCTTATATTGCGCGTCCCCGACTTCTGTTATTTTGCCATTGCAATCTTTTTGAAGTTCTTTTACCAAATTTACAAAAGCATCGATTTCATCCCAATTATCATGGCTGATAAAAATCCACTTTTCTTTTTCATCCACAATACTTATTTTATAATGATAGTTCATATTTAATTCTCCAAGGGCGTTTGGGGTAGCGGGTTGCCTTCAGCCACAAGCTTGCCATCCATATTGAGAATATATTTGATACCGTTCCAATCTTCCAATAATATTTGGTCATCAACAATCTGGAATGACTCTCGTGCGCCGTCTTGAACTACCCATATATCTGAGCCGTAAAAGTTCCACACCTGCTCAAAATTCCTATCAAGCCGTAAGATTGATAATTCTCCATGAATAAGATAGCCATCGGTGATAGGGTGGAGAGAAAAATATGTTTCATCACCTATCGTTTTATGTTTCAAAACCGATAGTGTTTCAAGGTCAAATTCCACGATTACGTCGTCCATCAAGACGACAAGCTTTGAGTCTTCTAATTCAGCACATCTATCAGGGCTTGAATAAAAGGAGCCAATTAATTCAATACAAGATTTATTACACGCCGTTTCAATGTTGATAATAAGGGCTGAATGGAAATTAGCCTCTTTGTAATCACTGGGATTGTAAACATAGTTATAGGTATGTGACTCCTGTGAACGCAAGGGATAATCAACTTTATCAATGGTGATATAGTAAATATTGTTGGACAATTCCATAGAGTCACTCCCTCCAAACATGTTTCGCTAAAGTAATATATGGTAATTCGGGCACGAATGATAAGTAGTCAAAACCACAAAATCATCGGGATTTTGGCTGTCATTTCCAATAAAAAGGAGGATTACAGACTTCACATTCGCCCTGTTCCCACGCACACCTAAAAGCTCTTAAAAACATCTATCCTGTACTCTCACCAAGCCCCAAAAAGGCAAAACATCTATTCTGTCCTGTCGTGAAAGCCCGTTATCAATCCTGTTCTCTCCCGAACGGAATCTGACCCGATTTCCTCTTATTAATTGCATACATTACCACGATTATTAATGTTAACACTGCAATATTATAACTCACAGGAGAAAGAAAGCAAAAGTTAAATATAAAGTGCAGAAATGCAGTTACCAATATATTTCTGCATCTTAAATATATTGTTCCTAAAATGAGAGAGACTAAAAACGTCCACACAAAGAAATAAATAATTTCTTTTGCTCCTAATAAATTTCTAATCGCCCACATGGGAATATGCCATATTCCCCAAGTTACACCGATACAAACCAAACTTTTCCATTTTTTTACAGCAACTATTCTATCGAGTAAAAATCCTCTCCATGCCATTTCTTCAAATAGTGCTGTTATATATAAGTAAATACCGCCGCCAATAACAGACGAGAGACCGGGATATGTTTTTTTAAATAAATCTGGTTTGTTTGTTGCTAGCGCGTAAATACATGAGGCGGTTAATCCAATAATAATAAATGACCCACACATTATAATCGCAGTTTTCTTGTTGTTGAACGTAAACAAACCAATTAACCACTGCTTCAACTCTTTCTCCCGTAGTTTAAAGAATATCGTAATCAAAAAAGGAAGAATCACAAAAAAGTACTTTACACTGATTATCACATTGGGAACAATAACGCCAAGATTTTCTAGCATCATTGGAAAATAACATAAAGAAGACATTAGCAACGTTATTATTATCCACTTCGCTGTACTGGTATCCTTTTTCCTCATCTGCATATGATTACGACCTCATTCCGTTTTGTCTGTCCCTGTTTTTCAACCCTTGACATCATTACCACGCACTCAACGTGTGGTCGAGAACCTAATTTTGATGTCAGGTGTTTTTAAAGCAAAAAATCTCTGAAAACCGCGTAACTAAGCCGTTTTTCAGCTGATTTAGTTGTGAAAAATTGCGTTATCAATCCTGACATTTCGTCCCCGGGTCGGTTGGTCAGCATTGATGTCACGACAAAATCAGACCATACAGTACTTCCATAATTGCTTCGTATGTAATATCCTTTGCATAGGGAAACTTTTTCTGATATTTCGACCACATCTGACGTAAATTGCTGCTCTCAGATATGTTCCCGAGCACAGCTGCGGGAGTGGACAGATTTGCTTTACTGCCACGATGTTCCGCCGTAGCGGACAAAGCGTCCAGAAAAAGCGCCCTATCATATTTTTGAGTCGTGACCAAGATGTAGATATCATAATAATCTCTGGGGCGTGTGCTAAAAACACCGCGGCTCAAAATTGTTTCAACCTTTTCGGCCATGACGGTTTCGATGTTATAACCCCAGAGCCGAATGCGGACGTATTCATCAAATATACCGGTGAATTCGTAGGGAACAGCGGATGGCGTTATGATGTCACCGGTAGAAATATCAATAGAAAGCGGTGTCACGATCGTATCATAAACCGCATCCATTCGGATACAGAAACCGCCGTACCGATCATCTTTCCGAATGGGAGCAACAGAAACAACACGGAAAGTCACTTCATCTTTCAGATCTATATCGCAAATACTTTGTATCGCTTTGGCAATCTGCTCTTCGGTCAAGGGCAGATTGCGCAGTGTGGCATCCAAATCCATAGTTGAGCGGGTATCCAATCCCACGATGGCCGCAACCAGCATTCCACCCTTAATCACGAATTTTTCCTGATATTCGGATTTAGAAAGCCGCTCCAAAAACCGCTCAAACATATAGTTTTGCAAAACCACTTGCGCCGCGATGTTGTTTTTCTTCGCGTAATGGTTGATGCGCCCTTTCAGGCTCATGGCTTTGGAGTTCATAGCAACACCTCCATATAATGCTTTAGCGCTTTTTCAACTCGCAGAAGTTTTGCGTAGTCGGCCAGCAGATTCAAATCTTTATCTTTGGACGCCGCATAGTTTTTTACAGCGCTGATCACCGTCTCTTCGTCACAACGGTTCCGGCTGCGTAAAAAATCACAAATGGTACGCTCCATGTTATAGCACCGCACCGTGTTGCTGAAGGTTGTCTTTTTCTCAATCATCCCAAGACTGTGGAGTTCCGGTTTGACATAAAAACAAACACAAGCTTCCTTGATGGAAGCAGGCAACGCTGAATCACTGGGTATGGTGACGGAATGCCGAAATGGCGTACGCTCTGAAAGGCCAATTAAAAACAAGGCTGTGTCGTGAGAGAAAATGATCTTAGTCGAGCGCAGCATCAGCGCATACATATCGTCATTTACCGCATCGGGAAGAACATAGACGCCGTGCCCGTTTCTTTCCAAAAGTCCGGCTTTAACATATTTCGTAAGCAACGCCTTGGAATATCCCAATTGCAACACCTGCGACGTCGTAATCACATTGTTGTTTTTTTTCATTTCTTGCAGAATTTCAGAATTGATGCTCATGACCTCACCTCACAGTAAACTATCGTATAGATATTATACCCGGTTTCTATATAATAGTCAACCAATGTGGTGAACTTTTAAATTGAAATTAAAAATTATTTCAATACAATAGTAAACTCAAGAAATAAGCTCAAAGAATTATTGGTTATTCTTATCACGCTTTACACTGTAGTGTGTGCTTTTTCGCTTAGGGATGCCGGCGTACCGTTCGATGTTGCTTCGCCGCTTCATTTCTTCCTGCACCCGATCAAACAGTTCTTCGCTGATAATCGGTTCATGTGCATTTTTTCTAAGGAACTGCTCATGCTCACCGCGATTAATATGTTGCCTGTTATTGGGGAATTCACCCGCATAGCTCTTTCCCAGCAGGACATGTCCGATATACTTTTCGTTTTGCAGCAGCGTCTGAACCGTTTTCTTGGACCAGGTTTTCTTTCCCTGTGGGGATAGGATGTTTTGTTTCGCAAGCTCTTTTATAATCGAAACCGAGCTGTGACCATTTAGATACAGGTCAAAAACCAGACGGACAACCTCCGCCTGTGCCTCATCAATCACAAGCCCGCCATCTTCATCTTGTTTATAGCCGAAGCATCTACGGAAATACAGTTTTGATTTTCCTGAGATAAATCCACGCTTTAGACCCCACCTGATCGCCTCGCCGGTCGATTCGCTCTCCGCCTGGGCAATTGCGCTCAGAACAGATATCAGTAAATCATCATCCGTTTCGCTGGTTCGAAGGTTTTCCTGATGAAAAATCACCTCAACACCCAAACTTTTTAAGCGATTAATGGTTTCAAGCAAATCCACCGTATTTCTTGCAAAGCTACTGATGGTCTTGACCAGAACAATATTAATCCGATTTTCATAGCAGTCGAAGATCATCTTCTGAAATCCGGGACGGAACACATTTCCGCCAGAATCCTTATCGGTATAAATATGGTACAGCTTCCATTTAGGATTGTACGCGACCACCTGCTTTAAGGTTGCAATTTGAATATCTAAACTTTCTTCCTGAGATTCATACGCAGTGCTGACGCGACAGTAGATGGCGACCCATTTTTCGGGTTGGCGGGCGGCGGGGATTACCGTTATTTTTGGCTTTGGCTTTTCATCGTCCATAATATCACCTTAGAAAAAATTGCCGCATCTCTTTAACCCATAAAGACAGCGGCTGATGATATTATTTACAGTATCAAATCAAATATAGCTTTAGATAAGGTGACTAAATGCTAATTTGAGATGGATAAACGATAAAAAGTAACGATTTGCAGCCCTAAAATGGATTTGTTCCCACGCACGCGCAAAACTCCGAAAAACATCTATCCTGTTCTCTCACCAAGCCCCAAAATGACATAACATCTATTCTGTCCTCTCGTGAAATCCCAGTATCAATCCTGTTCTCTCGCGCTTAGCACAGCTTTTTTGACTTGTTTCCACGCGACAGAAATATGCTGTCGTAAACACCCTGTTTTCGACATAAAAGGCTACACAAAACGCCTTTTCTACCCCTGTTTTTCAACCTTTGACATCAATGCTACGCACTCAACGGTACTTTCATTGTCCCAATCAAGATCCTGTGTCTCTGCTCCATTGAAAAATACAGGGAATTTGAACTTGATATGCTTTAAGAATCTTCCATCTTCTTGCTCTTTCTCATAAAGATGTACTTCCTCTACGAAGCTTTTTACAAATTCTTTTTTCTCCCCATCGGTCATCTTGTCATATAGTTTATCAAAATACAGAAGGAATTGATATACGTTATCGCCAGATATTTTCTGTTGTTTGATGTTGAATAAACGATTTTCAACTTCTTCTATGGATAGTTCCATTGCATCCATTTCATCATACAGGCTATCCATACGTTCCTGCATATCCTGATACTTTTTATCGTAATGCTTGTCCGATACCGATAAATGATCCATCTGGGTTGCTAGCTTATTCTTGGCTCCTTGCAATTGTTTCAACTGTTCCTTCAGATTCGTATGTTCCTTTTCCAAATCTTTTGTATCCAGACTATTCCCTATTTTTGTCCTTATTTCATTCTCAAACTTTGGATTGTTTACCAGTTTTCCAATAATCTCAGCTACTGCATCATTTACCTTATCTTCATTCCACTGCTTTTTATAAGTGCAGTGATGTCCATCAATGAAAGTTCTATGTTTACAAGCATAGTAAAAGTAATCTTTGTATAAAGTACCATCCTTACGTTTCTTACGATTGACATTTCCATACATACCACTTCCGCAAATTGGACACTTTACAATACCAGACAAAATATGTTCATGTTCAAGACTATGCACCTTTTCATTGCCTACTCCCGTTTCCTGACGTTTTTTCTGTGCCAAATTCCATTCTTCCTCTGAAATGATTTCGTCATGAATCCCATCGCTTATCAAATAAGATTGCTGCTTTATTACATGATATTCATTTCTGGTTCCCGCTATTTTTTCATTCTTTCGTCTACCAAACGCAAGCTTGCCACAATAAATTGGATTGTCCAGTACTCCTTTGATAAATGAAGAAGAAAATGTCTCCATAGTATTATTTTGTCTGATTTTCTTACGGTAGCCATTTTGATTAAGGAATACAGCAATTGCTCCAATGCCCATCGTTGTATTAACAAATTTATCATAGATCAGACGGATAATTGGTGCTTCATCCTCTGCTATCTGCAATTCTCCATCCACCAACTTATAACCGTATGGAGCAAATCCACCATTCCATTTTCCTTCTCTTGCTTTCTGCCTGCGACCTTCCATGGTCTGAACAAGAATATTTTCTCGTTCAATTTCTGCTACTGCTGACAATACGGAAATCATCAGTTTACCAGCGTCTTTGGAACTATCAATTCCGTCTTCCACACAAATTAAATTTACTCCAAAATCCTGCATTCTCTGTAAGGAGCTGAGTACATCTGCTGCATTTCTTCCGAATCGAGATAGCTTAAATACAAGAACAAAGTCTACGTTATCCTTGCCACTTTCTATGTCCTGAAGCATTTGTTGAAACTCTGGTCTTCCCTCTACACTTTTACCAGACTTTCCTTCATCGGAATATTCACCAGCAATTACCATCTCTTGATAATCTGCATATTTTTTCAATTTATCTTTCTGAGCATCCAGACTGTATCCTTCCACCTGCATGGAAGTAGATACTCTGGTGTAAATGTAACATTTTAGCTGTTTCTTCATCGGCATACCTCCTCCATTTTCTTATTCGTGAATTCCACATAAGGCTTTTAACATTTCCTCAAAGGGACTTTCATATTTTTTACTATTTTACAATTGTCCCAATAATATTTTATCATTGTTCCAACTTATATTCAATAATGTTTTCTAATCTTCATAAAACGGAGCATTTTCCGGTAATGCAAGAAATGCTCCGTCCTATGAATTTTACTTGTATTAATTTTCTTTTATGCTGCCTTGGATCGATAAGCAGAAAAGCAGTTCATATAAGTTGTAAATCTTGATTTCACAGCATCTGCATTCTCTGCCAATATATCCGGTCGGTATTTTATTTCTTTCTCAATATCTTGCAAAATCATGGAGCTATACTTTTCCATCATCTTAGCTATTTGTAAGCAACATCGCTCGAATTCTTTGTTCATAGGCTTCTCCCTTCTACATTTTTGTCATTCAAATTTCCTTCTAAAGTTTTTAAGCGTAAGGATTACTTCCAAATACGTTCTATTCTTATATTCTTTTACCAGTAAAACCGGCTATTGAACTTTTTGTATTATCAATATATTAATTGCATTTCAAGTTTTCCGATAGAAACCAGGCTGGTGTATTTTCTGTTTTCCAAACCAGATTTTGGTGCTTTTTTCTTCTGGTATCCTGTAATCTAGATAGCAAAAGCTTTCTATTTTACAATAAAAAAGCACAGTTCATCTACACTTAAACTAATAATAAGTGGCAGTAACCATGCTTCTATAAATAACAAATATGTAGTTTCGAAACTCAGATTTCCTTTTTATCCGTGCTTTGCTAATAGTACAGTTTTCTTAACGTGGTGAACATTTTGAATGGAAGATAATGCACGGCAAGTTACGCAATAGCGACGTCGCCGTCCTATTGCATCTTGTCAGGGGCTAAAATCCCCTGAAACCCCTAATATATTTCATATGGCTACACTTTCTGTAGCCAATATCGCATATTGGCTGTACTTTTTACAGCCAAGTCGGTAAAATGGCTGTACGGATTGTAGCCAGAATATTTATTGAAATAGTGAAATCTATAAAGATTTATGCTGTTGGCTACACTTTCTATAGCCAAAATACATTTCTGACTGTACTATTTGAAGCCAGTGGCTGTAAAAAGTAAAAGCCATATTCTGCTAAAAAAATGAGACATATAATAAAAAAAATCACCCACCCACATTGACTGTGAAATGAGTGAAATTGAAACAAAAAACATCTGTACAATTAAATACCCGCCAAAATCGATAAAAATTATCGAAAAAGGTCTCTCCATTCATAACGAATCCATATACTCATAAATTTCCAAGAAGTTACTATCTCTGATTTCCTTTATGATTCTATTTATTCATTTCTTGACAGTTGCTTATGTAAATTAACCCAATAGAAAATCATCATCACAATTGCCAAAGCAATATTCAGATAACATCCGGCTCCAATACTAGTTGTTGATAAATCAGAATCAAACTCTGCTAATTGCTGCTTGATATTAAAATATGGTACTATTGATGCAATAAGATATAAAATAGATTCTATAATCATGATTATCTTTATTGCATTATTCTTAATAATGTTTCCCTTTGCGCCCAAAAATCCCGTAATAAAGATTGCCACATTTGATATAATCATCAGAATTACCATGTATCCTGATGTACCTACCGTTCCTTGCAAACATTTTAGCAACCCATATCCTGTATAACTAGAATCTGACGAACCCGAAAAATACAAACTTACGCTAATTTTAAAGTAATTTAGCGACAGTAATATTAATCCTGCTATTGCAAAAATGCTCCAAATATAAAAATTTTTCTTTGGAATATTTTCTTCATTTACATTTGTGTTAATCACTTCTTCTTTTTGTGAAGCATAGACAACGGCTTGCTCTTCTCCTCTTGCCTCCCCAACATTAACTTTTATGTCTGCCCCACAATTTGGACAAGTTATACTATCATCTGGAATTGCTTCACAACATTTTAAACAAAACATATTTTTCCCCCTCTTTAGTCAAAATCAAGTATTGAAACTGAACAATCTGTTATTTTAGAATCCTTATCAACTGACAATCTAAATGATGAGGATTCCCCAGGAGCAAGTCCTTCAGATCCAACTGCATATGTAGAATCTGTATCCAATACATTACCTGACGAATCTTTAAATGCACCTTTCACTGTTACAAAATAATATGTTTTATCACCATTGTTTGTAACTTTTCCTGTGCAAACCTTATAACTTGAATTACTATCCCATGAAAGACTATTTATATCTAATTCCGTGTATCCGCTCTCATAACTTCCACCGCCGTAAGACGATGATCCAGAATCGCTATCAGACCAAGAACCGCCTAATTCAAACTTGTTACCATCTTCATCCTTTATATCACCATCGCGTGTAACAACATAATTACCCAGACTAACTTCAATTGTTCCCTCTTTAGGATTCCATGATTCAATTGTTAAATCCATATCCGATTCACTTCCAAGATTCACCCATCTTTTGGTTATAGTATTTTCTTCTATCTTGATCATATATTTTGCGTCATAGTCTTCATAATAAGTATATGTTCCTTTTATTGCTTCTTTCATTTCATCTACAGAACTGTATATTGTTCTCTGGCTAAGTTGAATCGAATGCCCAATTGGAAATGCCAATGCAATGCATACTGCAACTACAATGCCTATTATAAAATTCCTTTTCTTTTTTTCAGCAACCGCTTTTTTCTGTACTTCTTCTCTTGTCTTTTTATCTTCTTCTTCGCTAATTTGATATTTTACGACAAGTTTTCTAAGTCCTTCAGTGGAACAAACCTGTTCACTCTCACTCTTTTCTTTTGAACATAAGGAGCACTTTGTCAAATCTCGAATATTAAATCTTCCACATGAACAAATCCATCCCTGCGCAAAATCTTTTATTCTATATTTCGCCTTATCACTATATAATTTGTGTAAAGCACTTAACTCTTCTTGGTTATCAATCTCTTCAAGTGAAATTGTAAAAGAATTTTTCCCGTTGTATGAAGCTACGGTTCCATCAGCAAAACATATTTGACATTCTTCTAACTCCATTTTTTTAATATCTTCGCTAGGCAATTTTGCTTTTAAATCTTTTGCTCTCTCATTCTTTTTGATTGTAATATCTTGAATAATTAATAAAAATTTTTCTTTGCCATTAATGGGAACCACATCTCCAAAAGAGTTATAACCGCATGCATTAAATTTTATTGCTGTAATATCTCCATCACCCAAATTATCAAAAGAAATATTGGCAATCGTACTTCCATTATTGTTATAAACATCACACTTTAGGTTTTCTATATGTGCGTTTATATCAATTACTTTTTCTATAGCTTTCATAATACCCTCCCCACAATAAGATGAATTTATTATACCTCATACTGGTTCAATTTTCCATATACTTATAACAGGTGGAACCCCTTTAATATCTTAACACTTATTCATCAAAATACATCTCTTTCATTCTATCACTTGCCTCTTTATAATACTTTTCCATAAAAGATGACATGCTAATATTAGGGACCTTTTCTAACAAGAAATTTTGAAAAGGTTTCAATTTAGTATTCTCATAATAATCTCTCAACAATCCAAATATTTCATAGTTTTGCTCTACCAAATACATTAACATTTCATATTCTTCAATACTAAAATTGAAGAAATACTTTGTTTTATGGCACTGCTTTCTCTTTTCTATACTAGTATGTATCTCGTTATAGTAACTAGGAACTGCATTGATATTGTCCATTGTAACAGAAATAATATATGCACTTTCTACTCCCGCAAATTCAGTTTTCTCATCCACAACTGCAGTGAGGCATAAATCAGCTTGAAGAACTGGGCAAACAAATAACTTGTCATTATTTTTTTCTATTCTCTCATTTTTTGTCATACAATCCATTAAAACCGAAAACCCTTTTGCTTCAGTCACTAGTAAATTGGCTCCATTCCTTATGTACGCATCAGATGACTTTATTTTTCTTTTCTTCTTTATATATGAAAATTCTGCTATATACGAATAATCATTCTTTGCCGCATTGTATGATAAATCTTGAATGTATTTTTCAAATAATCTTCCAAAAAAAGCCATTGCTCTGCTATCATTTTGAGAATAACAATCTCTTATTAGCCAAAAAAGCTTCTCGAAAAAAGCATTTCTTAATGTAATATCAGACACAGAAATATAATTTCCTTGTAAATCCATAATGAATGGAAACTCAAAAAACTTACTAAAGTCCCATTCTCTTCCAGAACTTTCAACTGACCATTCTTGATAATTATCTATTGTTTGAGATAATGTATCAATAACTTTTTTTGCTAATTCTTTAAGTCCTGATTTTTGATGAACTTGATCTACTCTCTGCCACATTTTATCGAATATCAAGCCATTTACATCCTCATAATATATTCTTAATTCCCAAAAGAGAAGTGCACTATATTGTGTTGGAGTAAATTCATATTTTTCAGTAAAAGTGGAATAGTAATCTCTGTATTCCTGCTGAACATCATCATCAAAATTGTTTTTATCTCTACTAAGTTTCTCCAGCATATAATACATACGTAAAAATTCATGTGCTATATTTCTCTCATAATTCAAATGATAAGTGGAATATAGAAAATGATTAATGTCTAACCCTTCTTCATGTATACCGCTTATTTCTTCTGCTACAATTAATTCTAATTGGATAACTTTCTTATAATCATCCTCCGTGACTATATAATTTGTTTCCCGCATACTTTCATAGTTTCCATATTGAATAATTCTCTTTAATAAAATAAGCAACATCTGAGGTGAGATAATATGCACATCTTTTCTTAGCAATGAAGTGGAAAACATTTCTTCTGGAGAACCGGGATTAATTCCACACATTTGTTTTTTCAAGACAACTTCAAAAGGTAACTGGAATTCCATTCCCAAAACCACTATTGGATTCATCTTCGCATTTCTTACTCGAATTAGCTCGCAAATAATAGAAATAGCCTTATGCATATTCAATTTCTCGATTTCTCTTATTAAATTCGGCATTTCATCAGAAAAAACGTCTGAATAACCAATTAAAATTTGTGCACCATTTGCATCAACTGAGTACATTTTTTCCTCCTATTTTCGCCTAAAAGCACTAGTTTATTTCACTATACTAGTACACAACATCATAACCTAATCATTTTGGAATATTCAGAAAATTGCTATTTATCATTCTCTACATTATAATAAAGAGCCAGCATATTACTGACTCTTCACCTTCTAATTAAACACATTCATTGCATCCACATACCCCTGCAACCCATCCGGCTTCAAAGCATAAGACATATAATTTGAAGGCTCTTCTCTTGCCAGTCTCACCAGATAAGCTTCATCTCCTGGCTCATCAAATACAACCTGTGCATTTGCCTTGGCACATTCAATTACCAGTTCATTATCATCTTTATCTTTCATAACTACTGCATCAAGAATTGAATCATAGTAATACAAATTATAATCCATCTATTCCACCTCCAGCTTTAGCCAACCATCCCAAAATGCTTCAACGCTTCCACGATTGCCTTTTCCTTCTCTTCTGAACAATTCGGTTGCTTCGCATCTTCAGACTTCGACAGATTGTAATTCTCTCCAACCTCTAATCCGCATTTCCTTTTTACCTGTGAAATATACAGATTAGAAACCTTCAAGCCATGTTCTTTCAACACATAGTCCTTAATCT
The DNA here is from genome assembly GCA_023420245.1 of Bacillota bacterium. GTDB lineage: Bacteria > Bacillota > Clostridia > Oscillospirales > Acutalibacteraceae > DATAML01. The sequence goes on from JAEZWL010000208.1 coordinate 32,699, forward strand.
CCGCATAAGTTGCTTTCATCTCCGCACTAGTCACATCCATCTCATCCAAGTCCAAATCAATAGCAATTCGATCACTCGGTTTTTGTTGGGACAAAAGAACAACTGTTTCAACGTGGCTCGTTCTCGGAAACATATCCACCGGTGTGGCAGTCTGCGGCTTATAGCCCTTGGAGGCGAAAAGCTTAAGGTCACGCGCCAGGGTAGCAGGGTCGCAGGAAACATAGACCACGCGCTTCGGCGCCATATTTGCAACAGTCTCGATCAGCTCCGCGTCGCAGCCCTTTCGCGGGGGGTCAAGGATGATGACATCCGGTTTTTCACCCCTGTCGGAAAGCATGGACGCGGCTTTTACGGCGTCCATGCACAGGAATTCCGCGTTATGAATTCCGTTGCGCGCGGCGTTCATTTTCGCGTCCTCCACCGCCTGCCCAACCAGCTCCACCCCGATCACCTTTCCCGCCTTATGTGCCATAGAAAGCCCGATGGTGCCCGTACCGCAGTACAAATCAAGCAGGGTTTCGTTCCCTGTAAGTGCGGCGTACTCACCGGCAATAGAATACAATCGTTCCGCCTGGTCTCGGTTGACCTGATAAAAGGACATCGGCGAGATGTTGAATTTGAGTCCGCACAGAATATCGGTGATATGATCGCTGCCCCACACGGTTCGGTTCTTTTTGCCTAGGATAACATTTGTCTTTTCGCGATTCACGTTAATAATGACGCTTTTCAGACCGGGCACCTTTTCCCGCAGAAGCTCAGCCAGCTCCGGCTCGTGGTGCAACCCGTTCCCGTTGACAACAACACATACCATCACTTCCCCGGTCGCTCCCGCCTGGCGCAGATACAGATGACGGAGCCTGCCCCTTCCGGTTTCCTCACGGTACACATCCTCTCCGCTTTGCCCCGCCCATTCCTGAAACGCCTGCATGGCGGCGGTAAAAACCTCAGGCTGCAGGTAACAGGAATCACACGGAATAATGCGATGGCTATGGTTTGCAAAAAAGCCCATTTGAATTTTGCCGTCGATTTCTCCGATGGGAATCTGCGCCTTGTTTCGGTAATGATCCGGATTTTCCGCACTGACGATTGGCTCCACCTTCAGGTCGCGGAAGCCTCCGATACGTTCCAGGGCATCCTGAACACGCTGCTGCTTAGAGCGCAGCTCTGCTTCATACCCGATATGGCGGTAAACACATCCCCCACACAGGGCAAACTGGGGGCAGTCCGGCGCTATGCGATCCCGAGAGGGTTCGATGACGCTTTCAAGCTTGCCAAAAGCATAGGTCTTTGCCGTTTTTAAAATTTTCACCCGCAGCCTATCCCCGGCGGCAGCCAGCGGCACAAAAACCGCAATTTCCTGATATCGCCCGATACCGCTGCCCTCTGCGGTATATCCGGTTATCTCCAACTCAATGCTATCGTTCTTCTTTAAATCCATGCAATCTCCTGTCACTTTACGGTAGTCCGTATATTTCTATTTATAAATAAATTCTATCAATTATTGTATCATTACACCCAAGCAATTACAAGAACGGCGCGCAAAAGCTCCCCTAATTTTCGCTTGACAAATTGCAGCGGCACGAATATAATAAATCAAAAGAAAATCAAACCGATGATTAAGAGTAGTAAGCGGATACAGCGCTGATCAAGAGAGCCGCAGGCGGTGGAATTGCGGCGGAGCGTGGCTAGCTGAATGGACTTATGAGGGCAAGGCGAACGATTTTAATCCAGTAGCTTTTGACGGGAGCTCCGCCCGTTACCAAGGGAGCACGCATAAACAGTGCGTGGAACAAGAGGCGCTGAACCGCGCAATATGGGTGGTACCGCAGGAGCAATCGCTCTTGTCCCTAAGATTTTAGGGGCAAGGGCGTTTTTTATTTCATTGAAATGAACCGTATGGAAAGGAGCTTAACCATGGCAAAAATACCGCACCGCTTTAATTTAACCGAGGATCAAATGCCGACGCAATGGTATAACCTGCGCGCTGATATGAAAGAGCAGCCGGACCCGATGCTGAACCCCGGAACAATGAAGCCGATTCAGACCGAGGAGCTTTATCCGATTTTCTGCAAGAAGCTTGCCCAGCAGGAAACAGACAGCACCACACGTTACATCGATATTCCGGAACCGATTCTCGATGTTTACAAGGCCTATCGTCCATCGCCGCTCAGCCGCGCCTATAACCTTGAAAAGTATTTGGATACCCCTGCTAAAATCTATTTTAAATTTGAGGGAAACAACACCTCCGGCAGCCACAAGCTGAATTCCGCCGTAGCGCAGGTTTATTACGCAAAGGAGCAGGGGCTGACCAGCCTGACAACCGAAACGGGCGCCGGGCAGTGGGGCACCGCGTTGGCGGAGGCCTGCTCGTACTTCGGAATGGACCTGACCGTATTCATGGTAAAAGCATCCTATAACCAGAAGCCGTACCGCAAGGCGATTATCCAGACCTTCGGCGCAAATGTCATCGCAAGCCCGAGCGACACCACACGGGTAGGCCGCTCGATTTTGGCTACAGACCCCGATACCACCGGCAGCCTCGGCTGTGCAATTTCAGAGGCGGTTGAAAAATCCACCACCACTGAGAATTGCCGCTACGTGCTCGGCTCCGTTCTGAATCAGGTTATTCTGCACCAGTCCATCATCGGTCTGGAGTGCAAAAAGGCAATGGAGCTGCTCGATGAGTATCCGGATATCATCATCGGCTGCGCGGGCGGCGGCTCCAATCTTGGCGGGCTGATTGCGCCGTTCATGCAGGATAAGCTGACCGGCAAGGCGAACCCGCATTTTATCGCGGTAGAACCGGCCTCCTGCCCTTCCCTCACCCGCGGCCGCTACGCTTACGACTTCTGCGATACCGGAAAGGTGACTCCGCTCGCCAAAATGTATACTCTGGGCAGCGGCTTCATCCCATCTGCGAACCATGCGGGCGGGCTCCGCTACCACGGGATGTCCCCCATTATTTCCAAGCTGTATCATGACGGGCTTCTGGATGAGGCACGCTCGGCGGAACAGACAAAGGTATTCGACGCGGCGACACTGTTTGCCAAGGTCGAGACAATTCTGCCCGCCCCGGAAAGCGCGCACGCAATTCGCGCCGCGATTGACGAGGCTCTTCGCTGCAAAGAAACCGGGGAGGCGAAAACCATCCTGTTCGGTCTGACCGGCACCGGATATTTCGACATGGCTGCCTACACTGCTTATATGGAGCACAAAATGACGGATTATATCCCGACGGATGAGGACTTGGAGCCGGGGTTTGATACGCTGCCAAAGCTATAATACCCTCATTCAACTTTTAATCAATTGCATCAGCCGTAATTGCTGATACGTCCTTCTCATAAAATCACTATTTAAACGGGGCTGACACCATTTTGCCGGGAGTCAGTCCCGTTCAGCTTTTTTACTGAATTTTTCGTGAAACGTGCGGATTTATTGGAAGTCAAAAAGTTTTCTCTTCGATAATTTACGAAAACCATTCGTCAATAATAACTAAATCAAGATGAGCAAAAACTACAATTTATACAATAAAGAGATTGTTTGGGAATTCCCTCAGAAAGCGTTGACACGAGAAAACATGGGGATTATAATGAAATCACAAAATGAATAAAGAAAACAGCAATTCAAAGATTTTCATACGTTTACAAGACTTGTGGTTGGATGACCACAACCTTTTCAATACAACTCCTCCCCATAAAGCAAAGACCGGCTATGCCGGTCTTTGCTTTTTTTCACAGGAATCCCGCACAGGATTGCTGTCGTTTCCGGCTGGCGCTTCCTGTGCGGGGGAATTCATTTCAGAGTCTTTGCCGCGGCGTTCATCAGGGAGGAGGCAATCTCACCGGCTGAACCGATGCCGCTTTTCGAGTTTTCCACAACAACGGCAAACGCCAGCGGCGTGTCGTTGTTTGAGGAAAACCCGACCATCCACCCATTCGGGTTCTTTCCGCCGCCCACCTCGGCTGTTCCGGTCTTGGCGCAAACGGCGAGACCGGGAAACAATTTGTCCCCATATTGATTCGTTACATTATACCGCATATAGGCTTTCAGCCGCTCTGCGGTTTCCGGTTTAAAAAGCTGACTTTCATTCTGGGTCACGCGCACCTGCGCGGGCAACCCGAACGGCGTGATCACTCGCTCGATGATATGCGGACGGACCGGAGTCCCGTTGTTTGCAATTGCACCCATCATCAGCATCATATGGTACGGATTGGTCAGATCAGTAAATTGCCCCACACCCGACCAGCCAAGCTCGTTATCCGCTACGCCGTTCACCTTGTAAACGCTCTTACTGGTCGGAATTCCATCCAGTGAAAAGCTGCGGTTAAAGCCGGCGGAATTCGCCATATCGGCCATGGTTTTCTGCCCCAGTTCAATTGCGATCTGTGCAAAGGCAACATTGGAAGACTTTGCGAGTGCGTTTTTAAAATTGAGCGTACCGTAGGCCGCAACGTCCGTAATCTTATTCCCGTTAATCATGATACTGCCGTTGCATTTCCATGCTCGGGTATCCAAATCCGGCATGTTTTCAATCGCTGCGGCTGCTGTGACAATTTTAAAGATGGAACCCGGCGTATAGGCAGAGGAAAGCACACGGTTCAGGTAAACCCCGTCGTATTTGCCGGACTGATTGGTGTCGAGATCCTTGGGCGGATTCGCGGGGTCAAAGTTCGGCGTGCTGACCATGCAGAGCATTTCGCCGGTTTTGTAGTTATATACGGCTGCGGCGCCGCTCCGGCTGCCGAGCTTCTGCTGCGCCAGCTTACACAGACCGCTGTCCAGCGTCAGCTTGATATCACAGCCGCTGCTTTTGCCGGAAGGGGAAGCCAGACCGGTCACCAGATTGTAGCCCGAAAGTTGCGAGCGGTAGATATATTGCACCCCCGTGGAAATATAGCCCATGCTGTCGCCTACGGAATGGAGCATGGCACGGCGTATTGCTTCGTCGCTGTTGTAAATTCGTTTTCCGTTTTCGCTCTTTGCCAGAACAACGCCGTTCCTGTCCGTGATCATCCCGGCGTAGGTCAGCTGGCTTCCGCCCTCCAGATGCTTGTTGAACGGCTGCATCGCCCAGGTGCCGCCCTCCGTAATCATTCCGTACAGGAATACGGACAGTCCGAACAGAAAGCTCAGACCAAGGATATATAGAATAAGGGAGTGCGTTCCCGTTGTTTTCACTTTTTCTTCCTCCTTGCCGCGTAAGTGCGTTCGTCACTGGCCTTAATAAACGCCAGCAAACCCCAGACCGAAACCATACTGGAGCCGCCGAGGCTTACAAACGGCAGCGTTACGCCGGTCAAAGGCAGCACGTCCGTTGCTCCGAAGATATTCAGGCTGGTCTGAAACAGCATTAGACCTGCGGCGGCGCAGGCAGAAATCGAATAAAAAGTTGAACGGCTGCGTGTCGCGTCCGAACGCGCGTAAAACAGCAGCATTGCAAGAGAAAGCACCACCACGACCGCAAGAATCAGACCAAGCTCCTCGCAGATCATACCGCACATCAGGTCGCTGGTGGAGGCAAATACACTTTTCAGGCGACCCCTGCCAAGACCCACGCCGAACAGTCCCCCACTGGCGGAGTAAGTTAAAACACGGGTCTGCTGGTAGCCGCCCGCCTCATTCGCAAATTCCCACACATGCCGCCAGGCTTCAAAGCGCTGGGCAACATAAGGCTTGATTTTGATGATGAGGAACGCGCCGAACACCGCGACGGCACAGATCAGCGCAATGGTTCGCACACTGCCGGAACGCATGAAGGCAATAATCAGGAAGGTGACAAAGAAAACACATGCCGTACCGAAATCTCTCATTAAGAAAAGCGCGCCCATGCACACGGCCGAAAAGGTGATGAATCCCGTTAGGTTTTTCGCCGTCTGAAGCCTGTCCAACGTAGAGGCGCCAACGAAAACAAACGCAATTTTGATAAACTCCGAAGGCTGAACGGAAACAAAGCCGAAGTTAATCCAGTTTCTCGCTCCGTTCTGTGAACGGGCAAGGAGCAGGTTTGCGGCAAACAGTAAAACCGCCGCCGCACCGATGTATAACCGGAATTTCATTACACGGTCAAGGTCGTTCAAAAACCAGATCATCACGCAAAAGAGTACGATTCCTACCGCGAGCGCCGCTAACTGGGTATACAGGTTTTTCATCCCGCCCGTTCCCGCAATCAGCATAATGCCAATGCTGCTCAGCAGAAAGCCTATCGTCTCCAGTTCAAAGCTTACGCGACCCAGTCCCTTCATCGAGTAAAGGTAAAGCGCCCATTCCATAACGAACAGGGCGCCAAACGGAATGGCAGACTGGTTTTGAAAGGCTCCGGTGGCAAAGCTGGCCTGTATGAACAGCAATAGCTGAATCAAGGTTACCCGCAGCATCAGACCCAACGGCGAAGCCGCGTGAAAAATCCGGCGAACCGACTGCGGCTTTCCTTCTGCGGTTCTTTTAAACATCAACGCGGTCGAGCCCATGGCGATTACGTCGCCGGGCACAATCTTCGTGGAACTCTCCACTTTTTTCCCGTTTAGAAAGGTTCCTGCCTTAGAGCCGGTATCCGAAAGCATCCAGCCCTTTTCGCGGCGCATCAGAACCGCGTGGTTCCGGCTGGCGGTCGCGTCATGCAAAATGATATCGCAGCTTTTACTGCGTCCGAGTGAATTTTCCCAGTAAAGCACCGGAAGGGCTTCCTTCGTTGTCATATCTTCCAGGATCACCACGGGATCTTCTTTTCTGCGTCCCTTTTTTAAAGAGGAAAAGCATTTGACCACAACAACGACCGAGAAAAACGGAACAAGAATTCTCAGGATAAAAAGTAAAATTGGCAGAAAATTCTGCAATTCGAGACTATTGAGTGTCAAATGAATGCCTCCCTTCTATAAATCTCAGATGATACAATTGATCTTCAGGTTAGCCGCAATGAGAAATTCAGGGATGCCTTTCTTCCTGGGCTGCCTGATACAATAAACTGAACATTTCTCTGATTTATTATACTAGTTTTTGATAATAAAGTAAACGGAGGGATTATTCACCCCTCCGTTTTGCCCGGAAGCCGGAACTCCGCTTATCTGCGGCAGGAATTATCTTCCCTCGTAATCCCCAGCTCATGGAGCAACTGGGGGATTCCGGCCTCAAAATTCACACCGAACCGTACATCGGTTCCCGCTTCCTTCGTGCGGCGGATACAGCGCACCGTAAAGTCTACCGCAAGCTGCATAGACTGACCGAGGTTCATATCGTTCATCAGACCGGAGAGCAAAACACTGGCAAAGATATCTCCGGTACCCTGATAATAGCCCTTCACGCTTTGGGAAAACGCATAGCTGACGCTGTCGTCTTCTCTGCTGTATCCGGCGGCGCCGAGCAAATCCGGATTAAACCATACGCCGGTCAGCACAACCCGGTCCGGTCCAAGACCGCTCAGCCGCCGGAGCAGATTCTCAATCTCGATTCGGGTATAGGGACCCTCGTGGAATTCCTCTCCGAGAAGAAACGCGGCTTCTGTAAGATTCGGTACAATCAGATCGGCCTTTCCGCACAATTTCGTCATCTCCGCCGCCATTTCCGGCGTTATGGTGGAATACAGCTTTCCGTTATCCGCCATCACGGGGTCCACCATGACCAGGCTGCCCTCTTCGCGAAACGTATCAATAAAATCCGACACCATTTGAATCTGGTCAACGGAGCCTAAAAAGCCGCTGTATATCGCGTCAAATTTCAGACCGAGCTGCTCCCACTGCCGGATAAAGCCCGGAATGTCCGCGGTAAGGTCGCGGTAAGTAAAGCCGGGCAGACCTCCCGTGTGGGAGGATAAGACGGCGGTGGGAACCGGGCAGACCTCCAGTCCCGCAGAAGAAAGAATGGGCAGCGCAATGGTCAGCGAGCATTTCCCAAACCCGGAAAGATCATTGATTGCCGCGATCCGTTTTTGTTTCATCATTAAAATCACCCCGAAATTTTTCTGAATTTACTCTATTATAATTTTATTGCTTGCTGTTTTATTTAGTCCGGCTCCCCCACAGGCAGAAAACAATATTATCCATCATAGTCGCGCGGGCGGTTGCTGTCAAGGCGAATTATGTAAAAAGAAAGTAAACTTCCTGCCCGTTTTATCCGTGGTTGTTGAGTCCATGATTTTTCAGCTGTATAATAATACCAAATAAAAGGCTGGGAGTAATGAATATGAAATTAAGAATCGAATATACCTGCCCGCTGGAATTAACACACGATATTATCAGAGGAAAGTGGAAGCCCGTAATCCTGTGGCAGCTGGGGAAAGATAGCGCCTCGCTTTCCAAGCTAAAAAAAGAAATCCTGGGAATCAGCGAGAAGATGCTGCTGGAGCAGCTGAAAGAGCTGCAGGAGTTTGATATGATCTCGAAAAAGCAGTACGAGGGATACCCGCTGAAGGTAGAGTATTCCCTCACCCTACGCGGAAAAAGAATTCTGGAAGCCATTACAATTATGCAGAGCGTCGGCATTGAGCTGATGCTGGAAGACCATAAAGAGGACTTGCTGATCAGCAAAGGGCTGATCCCCACAAAAAAGTAAGTACTATTCACAGGCTCCGGTTTATGATAATGTAGATTCAAAAGCAGGGAGGTTTAAAAGTGAGAAATCCGGAACAGACAATCGGAAACCTGATCGACAAGCAGGGCGTTTCTTTTATCGGGTCAGTGACACAGGACGGTTTCCCGAATGTGAAGGCCATGCTGCCGCCAAGGAAACGGGAAGGTATCAAGTATTTTTATTTTACCACCAATACGCATTCCATGCGGGTGCAGCAATACCGCAAAAACTCGAAAGCGTGCGTTTACTTTTGCGACCGGCGATTCTTCCGCGGGGTCATGCTCATTGGTACAATGGAGGTACTGGAGGATCAGGATTCCAAGGACATGATCTGGCAGCAAGGCGACACCATGTATTACCCACTCGGCGTTACCGACCCTGATTACTGCGTGCTTCGGTTCACAGCAAATACCGGCAGGTTTTACTCCAACTTTAATTCGGAAGACTTTACGATTGAGGAAGCGGAGGCAGTTTTGGAATGATTGACTCTGCACAATCGATTGAAAATCTGATTAATCAGATCAACCTGTTTTTTCTGAGTTCCGTCGATCAAAAAGGGTTTCCGAACACGAAAGCAATGCTTTCCCCGAGAAAACGGGAGGGTCTACATACCTTTTATTTTACAACTGCATTATCATCAAAAAAGGCGATTCAATTTTCCCAAAACCCAAACGCGAATTTATATTTTTGCAATCCGCAGACCTATGACGGCGTCATGCTGCTTGGAACGGCAGAAGTACTTACCGAGCCTAAGCTGAAAGAAGAATTGTGGCGGGAAGGCGATAGCTTATATCACTCACTCGGTGTCACCGATCCAGATTATTGTGTGATAAAGTTTACAGCTGATAACGGCAGATTTTACAGCAACTTAAAATCAGAAGATTTCCAGGTAATATAAGCAACGGCGGCCCGTTCAGTAAACGGGCCGCCGCTTTATGTTTAATAATTTTTCTATTACCTTTTTTCGGCAACTTCACCGGCTCGTTTGTAAATGCTGTTGGCCGGAACATATCCGCGTACCATGGAAAGCGGATAGACATTACTGTTCCTGCCAATCACCGTGCCGGGATTCAGCACGGAATTGCAGCCGACCTCCACACAGTCCCCCAGCATCGCGCCGAATTTTTTCAGTCCGGTTTCCACTCGTTCGCCCTGCGCGCTCACAGCAACCAGAGTTTTGTCCGATTTCACATTGGAGGTAATGGAGCCTGCCCCCATGTGAGATTTGTACCCGAGAATGGAATCGCCCACGTAATTATAATGAGGCACCTGTACGTTATCAAACAGAATTACATTCTTGAGCTCGGTAGAGTTGCCTACCACGCAGTTCGCGCCCACCAGCGCGTTCCCACGGATAAACGCGCCATGCCTTACCTCGGTTCCCGGCCCGATAATCGCCGGTCCCGCGAGATAAGCAGAAGCAAACACCTTCGCGGTCTTCGCAATCCATACGTTTTCGCCGCGCTTTTCGTATTCATCTGAGGAAAGGGTTGCTCCCAGCCTTAAAATAAACTCCCCCACCTTCAGCAAAGCCTGCCAGGGGTATTCCAAGCCCTCCAGCAGCTCCGCAGCAGCCGTGTGGGATAAATCATATAGGTTCTCGATTTTGAGCTGTTCCATGAAACAGAATCTCCTTTTTATAGCGATTAACTTTAAAAATGGTTAAGTATTTGCGCGCATATGTTTCGTGCTTCAGGGCGCACAGCAAAGCGTGGCTGACGCATCAATCGTTTCCATTATAAGATTAAAATCAGGAGAAATCAACCGCTCCGATTATTTCATCCGGCTTTTCAGCTGCAAAAGGTCGCTGGTGTCGATCTTCCCGTCGCCGTTAATATCCGCCGCCTGAAACGAAAATCCCGTCAGGCTCCTCTGGTTGGTGATATACTCATAAACAGCGCTGCCGTCAAGCTCCGTAACCGCCCCGGTT
>JAEZWL010000044.1 GCA_023420245.1 Bacillota bacterium
AACAGCAGCATTTGCTCCAATCTGTAAAAACCAGAAAAATTGAACCGAGCTGGCATGATGCCGACACTACGTTTTTAGAGGCAGTGTTTGCCCGGGGCGACCGCAGACTGGGCAAGATTTTATACGAAGCGCAGCAGAGCGGCTGTAAGATGGATGGCTGGAAGGATTTCTTTTCCCTTCCGAAGTGGATGCAGCTCTTTAAAAAATGCGGGATTGACCCGGCATTTTACGCGAACCGCCGGAGAAGCTTCGATGAGGTGCTGCCTTGGGATCATATTGATTACGGAATTAAAAAATCATTTTTAATCAGCGAATGCCAAAAGGCGTATGCTGATACCACGACGCCGAACTGTCGTGAACAGTGTTCCTCCTGCGGAGCTGCTTGCTTTAAAGGAGGTATTTGCTGTGAAAGCCGTTAGAATCTGGTTTCAAAAAATTGGGTCTGCCCGTTATATCTCTCACCTTGATTTGAATCGGTGTATGTCGCGTGCATTCCATAAGGCGAAAATCCCGCTCTGGTATACCCAGGGGTTTAATCCGCATGCGTTTCTGACTTTTGCGCTCCCTCTGTCACTCGGTATCAGCGGGGAACGGGAAAGTATGGATATCAAACTGGATGACGATTGCATTACCCGTGAAGAACTGATCGACAGGCTTAATTTCGCATTACCCGAGGATATCCCGGTGTTTGACGTTACGCAGCCGGTGATGAAGCCCGGAGAAATTGCCTATGCCTCCTATGTGATCTTGCTTGATGCCGACCCGTGCGAAAAGGAAAATACGGCGGGCAAAATTTCTCAATTGTTTCAGTTACCTGAGATTGTTGTCCCCAAGCGCACGAAGAACGGTTTGATTGACCTGGATATCAGGCCGTATTTGGATCAGACAGAGGTTCACACAAATGGCACGGACCTTGAAATAAAAACGCTCCTGCCTGCCGGGAGCACCATAAACATCAATCCGACCCTGCTTCTGGATGCGGTTCGAAAATACTTAAATTTGGATTTATTTTCCGTAATTAAACGAACGAACCTGTATAACTCCAGCTTTGAAATATTTGAATAATTTTAAAAAAATCATTGCACCTTTTTGCGTATTATGGTATTATATATAGGCATTTGGATACCGTCAGTTTTTTCTGATGGGGTTCAATGCCCGGTTTACCGAGACATTGAAGCGGACAGTCCTCTGCTTTTGAAAGCATGAATGTCTGAATTTTAGGAGGAAAAATTTTCATGGACGCATTAAAGTTAATTGCTCAGGATTCAGTGAAACAGGAGCTGCCGCGGTTTGAAATTGGCGATACCATTCGGATAAGCGTTAATATCAGAGAAGGCGACAAAGAAAGAATTCAGGCTTTTGAAGGAACTGTTATTGCACGCAAGGGCAGCGGAATTTCAGAAACCTTCACCGTAAGACGTGTATCCTACGGAGTCGGTGTTGAGAGAGTGTTCCCGATTCATTCTCCAAATGTAAAGAAAGTTGAAATTGTCCGTAAAGGTCGTGTACGCAGAGCAAAGCTTTACTATCTGCGTGACAGAGTGGGTAAGGCTGCGAAGGTCAAGGAAGAAATCAGATAATTGTGATCAAAAGGGACATGTACGTGTCCCTTTTTTGCTATTTAGATTCGAAAGAGTTTTGGAGGTATGAATTGTGGACCAAAACACAGGAATGGAAGAATCGATAAATCAAAGCGGCATAAACGGATTTACCCTAGCCTGCTTCGAATGGGTAGAAGCCCTGATTCCGGCTTTAATTATCATTATACTGATTTTTACGTTTATATTCCGGGTCAACATTGTAGTGGATGGGGACTCTATGGCTCCGAATTTTTTAAATGGCTATAAGGTGTTTACTCTATGCGTGAATAAGAGCTTTTCTGGCGGCGATATTGTTGTTGTTGACAGCGATGGAACAAAGCTTAAGAAGCCCATTATAAAACGAGTGATTGCCACGGAAGGGCAAACTGTAAATATTGATTTTCAAACCGGTGTGGTTTCCGTGGACGGAGCAGAGCTTGACGAATCCGGTTATATTGAAAATGGTATTACAAAAGACGAGGGCGATACTACGTTCCCTCAGACGGTGCCTGCCGGTCATGTATTTGTTCTTGGGGATAACCGCACCATATCGGAAGACAGCCGTTTTCAGGCGGTCGGAATGATTGATCAGCGCCATATTATCGGTAAGGTTCGTTTTATCATATTGCCATTTGATAAATTAGGAAAGTTAAACTAAGAGTTTTCACCGCTGTTGAATAAGGAACGGGTGTTTGCGAAAATATAAGAAGGTTAAAACGGATAGGGTTAAAGGGAGTAGTCTTCGTGAATCAATATTACATGGAACGCGGCAGCAATGAAGAAAATTCGCAAAAATCAAATGATTTTGTTTCCATATGCTTCGAATGGATGGAAGCGTTGGTCACATCGTTAATTGTAGTCGTTTTACTTTTTACTTTCCTTTTTCGGGTGGTAAATGTCAGCGGCCCTTCCATGCTGCCAACCCTGAGATCAGGGGATCGTGTCATTCTGTCCAGCTGCTTTTATCGGCCGCAAAGGGGCGATGTAGTCGTGATTACGCATTCGGCTCATATGAACGAACCGATCATCAAGCGCGTAATCGCGCTGGAAGACCAGATTGTCGATATCAATTATCAAACCGGCACGGTTTGCGTAGACGGAAAAGTCCTTGACGAATCCGCTTACATACAGAATGGGATAACCACGCAGCAAGCGGATTATTCCTTCCCGATTACCGTGCCAAAGGGTCACGTTTTCGTGTTGGGAGATAACCGACCCGTATCCAACGACAGCAGATTCAGTGATGTTGGAATGATCGACGTAAGATATATTCTTGGAAAAGCGGAGTTTGTGGTATATCCATTTAAACACACGAAAATGATTAAATAACGCTAAGGAAGATTTTTAATAATGAGTGAAGCACAATCAATTCAATGGTTTCCGGGACACATGACAAAAACCCGGCGGCAGATTGAAAAAAGCTTAAAGCTGGTAGACGCGGTTGCGGAAATCATTGACGCACGCATTCCGGTAAGCAGCCGAAACCCGGTTCTGAGCAATCTGATTCAAAATAAGCCGCGCGTAATATTGATGAATAAAAGCGACATGGCGGATCCGGCCCAGACCAGCCGCTGGATCTCGTATTATAAGTCAAAGGGAATATCCGCACTGCCAATTGACTGCAAAACCGGCAAGGGACTGAACGGATTTACCCCGCTGATCAAAGAGGTTTTAAGCGAGCGCATTGCGGCTTGGGAATCCAAAGGAATGGTTTGCAGGCAGATTCGGGTGATGGTTGTCGGTATTCCTAATGTAGGAAAATCCTCTCTCATCAACAGACTCGCAAAGAACAGTAAGGCAAACGTTGAAGACAGGCCGGGTGTGACCCGTTCCAATCAATGGTTTACGATTGGTAAAGGTTTTGAGCTTTTGGATACTCCCGGTGTACTGTGGCCGAAGTTTGAAGATAAGCTCGTAGGAGAACGGCTTGCTTTTACCGGCGCTGTAAAGGACGAGGTAGTAGACACGGAGCATCTTGCCTCTCGTTTGCTGGAGGTCTTACGCGATCAATACGGGAACGCGATGACTCAGCGCTATAAACTTGAGAATATCGATATTGCCGCGCTAAAAGGCTATGAACTTTTAGAAATGATCGGAAAAAAGCGGGGAATGCTGGTTTCTGGCGGCGAGGTAGATATGGAAAGAGCGTCCATCATGGTCTTGGATGAATTCCGAAGCGCCAAGCTGGGAAAAATTACTTTGGAACAGGCGGGAAAATGACGATGGACTGGTTTGCTTATGAAAAAGCAGCGGAGCAAAATAAATATCAGTGTATCTGCGGTATCGATGAAGCAGGGCGCGGTCCTTTGGCCGGCCCTGTATTTGCGGCCGCAGTTGTTTTGCCACACGATGCCAGTATCGAGGGAATCAATGATTCTAAGAAGCTGAGCGAGAAAAAGCGAGAAGCCCTATTTGATATGATTCAAAAAGAGGCGTTAAGCTATTCGATAGGATTTGCGACAGAAAAAGAAATTGACAGCATAAATATATTGCAGGCAACATTTTTGGCAATGAAGCGGGCGTATGACGGACTGAAAATTGAGCCGGATTATGCGTTGGTGGACGGAAACCGAATGCCGCAGCTTGGGGTTGAAACACAGCTGATTGTAAAGGGAGATTCCCTTTCCGCCAATATCGCGGCAGCCTCCATTCTTGCGAAGGTAAGCCGTGACAGGCTGATGGTTGAAATTGATCAAATATATCCGGAATACCAATTTGCCAAACACAAAGGCTATGGGACGGCACTACATATTGAAATGCTAAAAAAATACGGTCCGTGCCCAATTCACCGGCAATCCTTTCTGAAAAAGATATTGGGGGATGTCAACCGTGCATAACGATTCCGGTAAAATTGGTGAGGATTATGCAGCGGATTATCTTCTTCAAAATGGGTATCAGATTTTGGAACGAAATTACCACTGTCGGTTCGGCGAGATTGATATCATCGTAAGGAATGATCAATACCTGATTTTTACGGAAGTGAAAACGCGTAACGAAAAACATATGGTCAGTCCTTTAGAAGCGGTTACAGTCGGCAAACAGAAAAAACTATATAGAACGGCGCTTGTTTATCTTCAATCCCACCCGACACAGCTGCAGCCACGGTTTGATGTAATCGGAATTATTACCAATACGAATAACGCTGTACTTTCTATGGAACATATTGAAAACGCGTTTTATGGAGGGGGATATTATTGAAATATTTTGATTTGCATTGCGACACAATATCGGATTGTTTTCAGGGTAAAAAATCTTTATATGATGGCGATTTACATATTTCATTATTACGGGGTAAAAAATATGCGCCCTGGTTCCAATGCTTTGCAATTTGGATTACAGACGACCGAAGAGGCTCTACTGCTCTGGATTACTTTGACGCGATATATCAAAATTTTCAGAAAGAAATAGCGCAGCATTCGGATTTTATCATGCAATGTAAAACGCCAGAGGATTTTAAGACAGCGGAACGGCAGGGAAAAATTGGAGCGGTATTGACCGTGGAGGGTGGAGCTGCTGCCGCGGGCAGCCTGGAAAGGCTGCAATATATGGCTGATCTGGGCGTTAAAATCATGACTCTCACCTGGAACTCCTCCTGTGAAATCGGCGACGGCGCCGGTGTAGAGCCGTCGAAGGGCCTTAGCGAGTTCGGTAAGAGAGCCGTGAAGGAAATGGAGCGGTTACATATTGTCGTGGATATCTCGCACGCCAGCGACAAGCTGTTTTATGATGTCGCTGACTGCACCGAGAAACCGATTATAGCGACGCATTCCAATTCGAGGAAGGTCTGCGGCGAAAATATTTGGGCGCGCAGGCGTAATCTGACGGATGAGCAGTTCACCCTGATTAAGAATCGCGGCGGTCTGGTCGGGATCAATTTTGTCCCTGACTTTTTAAACAATTCCGGGGATGCGAACGGGGAGGATATTCTTCGCCATATTGAGCATTTTCTATCCCTCGGAGGAGAGGCGTGTGTTGCGATCGGAAGTGATTTTGACGGCACAGAGCTTCCCAAAGGAATAACCGGGATTGAATCAGTCGAAGAGATCGGAGAGCTTATGCTCCGCCATAATTACAGCGAAGCTTTGGTGAATTCGATTCTGTTCGATAATGCCTATCAATTTTTTCTTTCCCTTTGATGGAAATCATGTTATATTATAAGATACAGAATAAGCGAAAGGGGATTTACCTTGAACTATAAATCCACAAGAAGCAGCGGTGTGAAGGTATCGTCCGCACAGGCAATCGCTCAGGGGATTTGCGGTGACGGGGGACTTTTTGTTCCTGAGATTCTGCCGCATTTTACAAATGCTGATTTGACTGAAATGCAGAGCCTTGCCTATACGCAGCGCGCAGAGCGTATTTTATCCGCTTTTTTGAGCGATTTCAGCGCGGAAGAAATTAAGGAGTGCGTAACGAAAGCTTATACGGGCGGAAAATTTGATGATGATCTTCCGGCTCCGCTTTCTAAATTGCAGAACGGTTCGGCAAGCATGTATTTGCTGGAGCTTTGGCATGGTCCGACCTGTGCTTTTAAAGATATGGCGCTGCAAATTTTGCCGCATTTGCTGACAAAATCCTTAAAGAAAAACAACTCCTCAAAAACGGCGGTAATTCTGGTTGCAACGTCCGGAGACACCGGTAAGGCTGCGCTGGAAGGCTTTAAAGATGTTGACGGTACCCGGATACTGGTCTTTTATCCGCAA
>JAEZWL010000177.1 GCA_023420245.1 Bacillota bacterium
TACGGCAAACCCCCTCGTCGGTCTGGAAATGTGGCAAGCACTTGAAAAGAACATTTCCACGCTCGGTGAGGCGCCCGATATAAAATTGTATGAAGTTAATAATATTTTGGCAACTGAAACCGATTCTCTCATTCTTCCCTTGCTCATATCCTCCACAGATGTAAAGGAAAAAACAGCCGAATTTGGGGGCACGGCCGTATTCAAGGATGACCGGATGATTGGAAAATTAAACAGGGAAGAGACAAAATATCTGCTCCTGATCCGAAGTCAACTGAAGGGCGGTCTTCTTCTAACCAGCATGGAAAACAATAACAAGGACATTACGCTTGAAATTTCAGAATGCAAGTCACAGCTGTCGCACCGCATGACAGACCAGGAGCTTTCAATGAATGTTAATGTCAACATGAAGGTCTTTCTTGCTGAGGATGACACCTCTAAAAACTATGCATCCATAGAAGGCCTCGATCAGATTGAAGAAAGTGCAAATAACACATTGGATTACGGTATCACCACCCTGGTTAAAAAGGTTCAATCTGAATACGACTCCGATATTTTCGGCTTTGCCTCCTCTATTCACAGAACCGATCCTGATTTATGGAAAAAGCTGAAGCCGGATTGGGATAACGTGTTCCAGAATCTGAAAATCACCACGACAAGCAAGGTATCCATTTCAGACACCGCAACCAGAAGGACGAAAAGCAAGGAGGGTTAGGATGGACCAACTGATTATCATTTTAATACTCTATACCTCCCTGATTTTTATTGATTTAATCCCCACAATAAAAAGCGGGCCAAAAAAAACGCTGCTGCTTACCATTCCCGTTTATCTTATCACTTTTGCAATCAACGTTATGGTAAGCTTCGGAATGCCTTTCCCCTATATCAACGAAGTGATCACAGATGTAATGAATGTCATGTTTGGAATCAAATAGAGATTAAAAATGAGGTATCGCAATGACCAATCATACTATAACCGGCAGGCAAATAGAGTGCGTTATGATCATGTTCTGGTCAGGAAGTCTGGTAATCCTGACTTACAACACCTCCGCAAAGCAGGATGTTTGGATTTCCGTCCTGATAGCGGCCATTATGATTTTGCCGAACCTTGCCCTTTTCAGCCGCATAATAAAGCTCTACCCCGGTCTGAATCTATATGATATTATCATAAAAATCTGCGGAAAAATCGCCGGAAAAATAGTTTGCTTTATTTATTTGATCTTCTCGCTCCATCTGGGCAGCATGGTTGTCAATACCTTCAACGGGTTTATCCACACGATGAACACCCCGGAAACCCCGCCAATCCTAACCGGCGCTATGGTTATTGCCTTAGCGGCCTGGGCTGCAAAAAACGGACCGGAAAATATTGCGCGCCTCGCAAAATATACCTGGCCAATTCTTTTGGTGTCAATCTCCGCTACTTTTTTTATCGCAATCAAAAATATGAATCCAAATAATCTTATGCCGCTGCTGGAAGCTGATTTTAAATCTCTTCTCGCCGGCGCAAGCTTTTACTACACCCTGCCCCTGGGGGAAGGCGTCCTGTGTCTCTGCTTTTTTTCTGCGGTTGATAAAAAGGTCACCGCCTTCAAGGTTTTTGTGCAAGGTCTGATCTGGTTTATTGTGCTGCTGCTGCTAATCGTACTGCGCAATATCATGGTACTGGGCTTTCCCTCGGATATTCAATTTTATTATCCGTCCTATCAGGCAGTCAGTATTTTATCCGTCGGGGAATTTTTCACCCGCATGGAGGTTCTGATCGGCATTAATCTGATGCTCGCCGGATTTATAAAAATCTGTGTTTGTGTTTACTGCTCCTCTTTGGGATTGACAAAGCTGCTAAACTTTTCTGATCAAAAGCAAGCGGTAATTCCCTGTGCGTTAATCATATTCACGTTTGCCGGATTGCTCACCTCAAGCAGTATACAATACGCAAACTTTACAAAACACTATCAGATTTACGCGCTTCCTTTTGAAGTTATCCTTCCCGTTATTCTCTGGATTGTTGCTGAAATCCGAAACAAGGTAGGGAATTCCTCCCAAAACAAAAACAAGGAACTGAACCAAACCGCGAACCCGACATAATGAAAGGGACTGTCGCAAAACAGTCCCTTTTTTCAACATATTCTAGGAAGTCCTTCGCCGTAAAGCTCCGGAACAATTCTCGTGCCGCCGACCGGTGTTTTTACCAAAAGTGTACCGGGGTCGCCGTTTGTCACGAAGCCGATGATCCGCGCGTGCTCCCCGTATTTTGCACCACGCATCAGCTCCTGCGCCCTTTGCGCGTCCTCCTTCGCCACAACCGCGACGAGCTTTCCCTCGTTCCCCATATAAAGCGGGTCAAGACCCAAAATACCGCAAAAGCCCTTCACCTGCTCTGAAACCGGGATATCCGATTCGTTCAGCGTAATACAGCAGGAGGAGGCTGCTGCAAACTCATTCAATACCGTAGCCAGACCGCCGCGTGTTACATCACGCATTGCCTTGACGCGAATGCCATTTTCAAATAAAGCTCCTACGATTTCGTTCAGCGGAGCGCAGTCACTTTGAATCTCGTTTTGAATTCCCATTCTGGAGCTGAGAATGGCGGCATGGTGGTCGCCCAAAAAACCGGAAAGCAGCACACAGTCCCCTTGCGCGCAGTTGGAGGAGCTGATATTTCTGCCCTGCGGAACAAAGCCGACTCCGGCGGTATTGATGTAGACCCCGCCCGTGCCCTCGATTACCTTAGTATCTCCGGCAACGATACTGACCCCTGCCTCTGCGGCGGTTATTGCCATAGACTCCGCGATTTTCTCTAAATCTCCGATTTCCGCGCCTTCCTCAATGATAAAACCGCAGGTGAGGTATTGGGGACACGCGCCGCTCATCAGCAGGTCGTTCACCGTACCGCAGACAGAAAGCCTGCCGATATCTCCGCCGGGGAAAAACACGGGCGTTACCACAAAGCTGTCCGTGGTCATCGCTATGGTTTGCGAGCCCGGAACCACCGCGGAATCTTCCATTTGGGAGAGGATCGGATTGTGAAAGTGTCTGGAAAAAACGCCGGATATCAGCTCCGAAGTGGCTTTTCCGCCGCTGCCGTGTGCCATTGTAATTTTCATCGCTTGAAGCTCCATTCTATGCTAATGATTCTATGATTCACGCCGATTGATATAATACTGATAACAGCTGCCCTCTGTGGAAACCATGCAGGCACCCTGAGGGAACTGCGGGTTACATACTTTACCGAAGAGCGGGCATTCGCGCGGGCCGATTGCCCCGGTGAGCACACTTGCACACCGGCAGCTTGGGTTTGCGCTGTGATCCTCGATTAAATCAGCGCTTCCGGCATCATACTCCGCGAATTCAGGTCGAAGCACCTTTCCGGATTCGGGAAGCGTACCCATCCCGCGCCAGGACGCGTCTGCCGTCATAAAATACTGCTCGGTTTTTCGCTGCGCGGTCAGGTTTCCTTCCGCCGTAACCAGCGACGGGTAAAGATTCATGACGTCGCCCCTGCCGCGCCGGCGAACCAGCGCGTAGATAGCCAGCAGAAGCTGCTC
>JAEZWL010000129.1 GCA_023420245.1 Bacillota bacterium
GGGAATGATCACGCTGGACCGGAGCATTGAAGGACTGCTGCGCAAAGGGATGATCACACCGAAAACCGCCGCCGAGTACCGTGCCGGGCTGTGAAGCGTCTGACCGTACGGATTCCAGAAAGAGGAAGGGATTTTATTGCAGTTTCGCTATGTAGCCGTTGACTCTAAAAACAGAAAATCCCGCGGCGTGATAGACGCGGAAAACAAAGCCGCCGTAATCGTTAAATTGCAGGATAACGGCTTATCTCCGCTTGAGGTGACGGGTACAGCGGAGGGAGCCGCCGTACCGAAATCCATCTGGGAACAGGATATCGGCTCCTCCGATATCCACAAAACGAAAATACCGAAAAAAAAGCTGCTTGCCATAATGCATCAGATGGGAATCATGATGAAGGCCGGTGTTTCGCTCTCGATGGCGATGGGCGTTCTGATCGACGCGGAAAAGAACAAAAAATTCAAAAGTATTCTGAATGAAATGAATTCGGATTTATATACCGGAATCCCGATTTCCGCCGCGATGGCAAAATTCAAAGCATTCCCCGAAATTCTGGTAAACATTATCCAGTCCGGTGAAGCCAACGGTCGGCTCGACACAGCCTTTGAGCGCAGCGCGGTGATTCTGGAAAAGGAGATCACGCTCAGCGCAAAGCTGAACGGAGCTATGCGGTATCCAATCTTCCTGTTATTTATCACTATGGTGATGCTGATCGTCATGAACGTGGTCGTTCTGCCGAATTTCGCTTCCGTATTTAAGCAGTTCGGCGCACAGCTGCCGCTGATTACCGTATTGGTAATGGGCTTTTCCAATTTTCTTGCAGCATATTGGTATCTGATCGTTTTCATTATATTTCTGATCATTTTTACATTTGTCATCTTAAAAAAGCAGTGCGACCCGTTTTCCACCGAGGCAGACCGGCTTCTGCTGGGGTTCCCGGTTATCGGGAAGCTCCTGCGGCAGTCCTATATCGCGCGGTTCTGCCGCATCATGTCTTCCCTTGTGGAGTCCGGCGTCGATATCGTGAGCGCTCTCGAAATATCAAGGAACGTAATTCCCAATCGCTATATGAAAAAGCAGCTGTCACAGGTCATTGCCGACGTAAAGGTCGGTTCCTCCATTAACGCGGCTGTCGCCCAGTTTCCAATCTTCGACTCTCTTCTGGTTTCGATGCTCAAGGTGGGTGAGGAATCCGGCATGCTGTTTGAGACGCTGGATAAGATGGCCACACTTTACGAGGAAGAAACCGACGAAACGACCAAACGGCTCACCAATATGATGGAGCCCGCAATGACGATCATTATCGCTCTGATCGTCGGGACGGTGGTTGTCGCAATTGTGCTGCCAATGTTCAGTATGTACGGCGTTGTTGCCGGCGGATAGCCCGAAACAGCAAATCGGCGGGGAACCCCCGCCGATTTCAGTTATACAAGCCGGCAGACTGCGCCCGCTTGTGCGGGACTGCAAACGCAAAAACCTTGCAAAGCGGGTTTGCTGTAAATCTGAATTTACCGGAACATTGTGACGACGTTGTCCACCATCCCGTTAACCGCGTGCATCGCTTTGTTTGCGTTGCGGCGGAAGTGACGGTTGTCCTTCATCATTTTGGAGCCCATTGCGTACACGGCAACGCCGGCAACCATTCCCGCTCCTATGCCTCTGACAAAGCCCATGGTCTGTCGATACATAATATATGACCTCCCTATAAATTTTAAGATACAAAGACCTGTCACTATATTTCCCTCTTTTCTGCTGTTTATATTTGAAAATAAATTCCAAAACTATTTATGAATGTGTTTGTAAAACTCCACGCTTTATATGCACGTTCGGGAATAAAGGAGCCTGCTATGCCCACACTGAACATTGTTATGGTCGAACCGGAAATCCCCCAAAATACCGGAAATGTCGCCAGAACCTGCGCCGCCACCGGCGCCCGGCTTCATCTGGTGGGACCGATGGGATTTAAAATTGACGATAAAAAACTGAAACGCGCCGGACTTGACTACTGGAATCTTCTCGATATTACTTATTACGATAGCCTCTCCGAATTTTTCCGGCTCAACACAGGAAATTTTTTCTATTTTACTACAAAGGCGAAGCACATTCATTCCGATATCTCTTACCCGGATAACTGCTACCTTGTATTCGGAAAGGAAACGGCCGGATTACCGGAGGATTTGCTTCACGACAACCCCGACTCCTGCGTGCGCATTCCCATGATCAACAACGCTGCCGCGCGCAGCCTGAATCTTTCCAACTCGGTTGCGGTCGGTGTCTATGAGGCACTGCGCCAGTGGGGCTACCCGAGTCTCCTGTGTGAAGGGAAACTTCGGAAGTATAACTGGTGATATTTTTAACAAAGTATCGCTTTTAAAGGTCTCAAATGCTTGAAATAAATTACATTTTAGTGTATAATGTCAAAGGTTAAAATGTAATTTCTGATCTATAAATATAAAGGAGTGCAAACCATGAATTATCTCAACAAAAAGACGGTAGAGGATATTGATGTCGCAGGAAAAAGAGTATTGGTACGCTGTGATTTCAACGTTCCGTTCGATGCCGAGGGAAACATCTCCGACCCGAAGCGTATCGATGAAGCCCTGAAAACAATCAATTATCTCGTGAGCCACAAAGCGAAAGTAATTCTTTGCTCTCACCTTGGACGCCCGAAGGGTGAGTTCATCATGAAATACTCCCTTGCGCCCGTTGCCAAGTACCTTTCCAAGGTACTCGGTCAGGAAGTGAAAATGGCTGCCGACGTAGTAGGCGACAGCGCAAAAAGCATCGCCGCTTCTCTGAAGGAAGGCGAAGTGGAGCTCATCGAGAACGTGCGCTTCCACAAAGAGGAAGAGAAAAACGACCCTGAGTTTTCCAAACAGCTGGCTTCGATGGCTGAAATCTATGTGAACGATGCATTTGGCACCGCACACAGAGCGCATGCTTCCACAGCGGGCGTTGCGGCATACCTCCCGGCGGTATGCGGCTACCTCATTAAAAAGGAAATCACCATCATGGGCGGCGCGCTCAGCAACCCGAAGCGCCCGTTCGTCGCTATTCTGGGCGGTGCAAAGGTTTCTGATAAAATCGGCGTTATTACCAATCTGCTCGATAAGGTTGATACCCTCATCATCGGCGGCGGCATGGCTTACACCTTCATGAACGCGCTCGGCTATTCCATCGGTACATCCATCTGCGAGAGCGACAAGGTCGAGCTTGCGAAGGATATGATGGCAAAGGCAAAGGAAAAGGGTGTTAAATTCCTCATCCCGGTAGACAACATTGTCGCAACCGAATACAAACCGGACGCGGAGCACAAGCTCGTTGATTCCGACCAGATTCCGGACGGCTGGATGGGTCTCGATATCGGGCCGAAAACCGCAACACTGTTCACCGACGCGATTAAGGGCGCGGGCACGGTTGTGTGGAACGGACCTATGGGCGTTTCCGAGTGGGAAAACTTTGCGGCAGGCACCATCGCGGTCGCAAAGGCTGTCGCGGAAAGCGGCTCTATTTCCATCATCGGCGGCGGCGATTCCGCAGCGGCAGTTGAGAAGCTCGGCTTTGCAGACAAGATGACCCACATCTCCACAGGCGGCGGCGCTTCCCTTGAGTTCCTCGAGGGTCTTGAGCTCCCGGGTATTGCCTGCTTAAACGATAAATAAGAAAATTGCGGCACATGAACCGGCGCACATCGCCGATTCTGCCGATTGGGGCGGGAAAAGTTCCGCCCCTTACTTTTACAATAAATTATACGGAGGATATATTTGATGAATAAGAAATTAAGAAAAGCTGTTATTGCCGGAAACTGGAAGATGAACAAAACCCCCGCGGAAGCAAAAGAGCTTATCGACGGCATTAAGCCGCTCGTGAAGGATGCGGACTGCGACGTTGTCGTATGCGTTCCTTATATCGATCTTTTTACCGCGCTTGAGGCAACCAAAGACTCCAATATCGGTGTTGGCGCGGAAAACTGCCATTGGGAAAAGAGCGGCGCCTTCACCGGCGAAATTTCTGCCGACATGCTGGCCGCCATGGGCGTACAGTACGTCATTATCGGGCACAGCGAGCGCAGAACCTATTTCGGTGAAACCGATGTGACCGTCAACAAACGCGTCCGCGCCGCTCTGGACAGCGGTCTGACCGTTATCCTTTGCGTGGGCGAATATCTTGAGCAGCGCGAGCAGGGAATCACTGACGAGCTGGTTGCCCTGCAGACCAAGATTGCGCTCGGCGGCGTCTCCAAGGACGAGCTGAAAAAAATTATCATTGCCTATGAGCCTGTGTGGGCTATCGGCACCGGTAAAACCGCAACCTCCGCTCAGGCGAACGAGGTTTGCGCGGTCATTCGCAAAACTGTGGAGAAGCTGTATGACGCAGCTGCCGCAGACGCAATGACAATCCAGTACGGCGGTTCCATGAATGCCCAGAACGCCAACGAGCTTCTTGACGAGCCGGACGTTGACGGCGGCTTGATCGGCGGCGCTTCCTTAAAGCCAGCTGATTTCGCGGAAATCGTAAAAGCGGCAAGCAGGTAAATCAGAGCAATCCCATGAACAAAAGTCGGAGAAGGATTGCAGAGTGCCAAGCTGTGCATTCGAATCTATTTTCCTTTGAACCCTGAAAGGCAGGATATGAACCTATGAAAAAACCTTTGATTTTAATGATACTGGACGGCTTCGGCATTGCCCCTGATAAGGGCAACGCGATTAAGGTAGCGAATAAGCCGAACATCGACCGTCTTTTCGCCAATAACCCGATCACGCAAATCGGTGCTTCCGGACTTGACGTCGGTCTGCCGGACGGTCAGATGGGTAACTCCGAGGTCGGCCACACCAACATTGGCGCGGGTCGTATCGTATATCAGGAGCTTACCCGGATTACCAAATCCATTAAGGACGGGAACTTTTTCGACAACGCCGCTTTCGTGGCCGCGGCCGACAACGCCGCAAAAGATGGTCGTGCGCTGCACCTGATCGGGCTTCTTTCCGACGGCGGCGTACACAGCCACAACACGCACCTGTATGCTCTGGTTGAGCTTGCAAAGAAACGCGGCTGCAAAGCCGTCTATGTTCACGCTTTGCTGGACGGCCGCGACGTTCCGCCTTCCTCCGGTAAGGATTTTGTTGCGGAGTGCGCGCAAAAGCTGAAGGAAATCGGCGTGGGCGAAATCGCGACCGTTATGGGGCGCTATTACGCGATGGACCGCGACAACCGCTGGGAGCGTGTGGAAAAAGCATACGCCGCAATGGTTTACGGCGAGGGCGTACCGTGCGCCGACCCGGTAAAGGCGGTGGAGGATTCCTACAAAGCGGAGGTCACTGACGAGTTCGTGATTCCGACCGTCTGCGCCAAGGACGCGAAAATTAAAGCGGACGATTCCGTTATCTTCTTCAACTTCCGCCCCGACAGAGCACGCGAAATCACCCGTACCTTTGTCGACCCGGATTTCTCCGGCTTTGTGCGTAAAAACGGATTCTTCCCGCTTACCTATATCTGCATGACGCAGTATGA
>JAEZWL010000244.1 GCA_023420245.1 Bacillota bacterium
ATTCAACATCGATCCAGTTGTCCAGCATTGAGGCAGTCAAAAAATTTGTTACATTAACAAATGGCTATGACTTTCCGATTAACCTCACTACAGATAAATATAAAATCGACGCGAAGTCCATTATGGGAGTCTTCAGTTTAGACTTGTCAAAGCCAGTTGTAATTGTTGTGGAAAGCGACCACGCGGAGGATCTAATCGCGCAGCTAGAGCAGTTTAAGACCGCAAACTAAAAAAGAACTTTGAAAGCCCGGTTTTAACCGGGCTATTTTTATTGGTATTTTTGAGCGAGCACGCTCCATTCCTCAAATAGCTCGTTGCTTTTTCTCTTTAAGTCAGCTAATTTTGTGGAAATTTCAATGGCGGCTTCATAATTGCTTGCTGTTTCCGGGCTTGCGAGCTCATTTTCCAAACGACTGATTTCCATGTCGGTTTCTTCAATCTGCTTTTCCACCCGGTTTAATTGTGCTTTTTCCTTTCGAATCGCGGCTTGTGCTTCCTTTTGCAGTTTATATTCGTTCTTGACCGGCTCTTTTTCTATTGCTTCAACCGTCTGGTTCCGGCTATTCGCTATGTAATCATCATAGTTGCCTTGGTATTGAGTTACTCCGGATTGGTCAAGGTAATAGATGCGGTCGGCCAGCTTATTGATTAAGTAACGGTCATGAGATACCACCAGCAGAGTCCCCTCGTAGTTTTGTAACGCGTTTTCCAGCGCCTCACAGGAACTGATATCCAGATGGTTTGTCGGCTCATCCAGCAGCAGGAAGTTGTTTCGGGACAGCATTAGCCGAAGCAAAAGAATTCTTGCGCGCTCCCCGCCGCTCAGCGTGCCGACTGGTTTAAAAACATCATCGTTCCGAAAAAGGAAGACCGCCAGTGCGTTTCGGATTTCGGTTTGCGACATTCTGGGGTAAGAATCCCATATTTCATCAATTACGGTTTTTTCCGTATGCAGTCCCGCCTGAATCTGGTCGTAATAGCCTACGTCAATTCCGGCGCCATAACGAAATTCTCCGCAGGATGGGGGATAGGTATTCAATAGAGTTTTCAGCAGGGATGTTTTACCGCAGCCGTTTGGACCGATTAGAAAAACCCGCTCTCCGCGGCGAATTTCCATATTGACGTTTTCAAACAGCTTTTTATTATCAAACGCGAGGGCGAGCTTTTCCGCGACGAGTACGTCGTTTCCGCCGCGCTGGCTGATTCCGAAATCGAAGTGGATACTGTCAGGCTTTGAGTCCGGCTTTTCCAGGGTGTCCTCCAGCCGCTCAATCACCTTAAGCTTGCTTTCGGCAGTCTTGATGTTTTTCTCACGGTTCCATTGGCGCTGCTGGGCTACAATGCCTTCAATGCGCTTGATTTCTTTTTTGGTAACGTCATATTTTCTCTGTGCCGCAAGATTGTTTTCTTCTTTTTGCTTCAGATAAGAGGAGTAATTTCCTTTATATAAGGTCAGACGGTTATTTTCCAGCTCAAAGGTCCGGTTTGTAATACGATCCAAAAAATAGCGGTCGTGAGAAATTACGATATAGGAACCGCTGTAGGAGCGCAGGAAGTCTTCGAGCCACTCCACCGAAGCAATATCGAGGTGGTTGGTGGGCTCGTCCAGCAGAAGCAGATTCGCCCCGCAGAGCAGCATTTTAGCAAGCTGCAGTTTTGCTTTTTGCC
The DNA here is from genome assembly GCA_023420245.1 of Bacillota bacterium. Classification (GTDB taxonomy): domain Bacteria; phylum Bacillota; class Clostridia; order Oscillospirales; family Acutalibacteraceae; genus DATAML01. The sequence goes on from JAEZWL010000244.1 coordinate 1,669, forward strand.
CGCCGCTTAGCACGCCGATCGGCATCCCCATCTGCGTGTCGTCAAACCCCAGACCCAAAAGGGCGGAACGCGCCCTGCTGCGGAAGGTAAGCCCTCCGTGTGTGACAAAATAATCATTTTTCGAAGTTTGTGCAATAATCAGCTCATCCATATTTTTTGGCTTGGTTTGCAATTGATGATTGATTTCTTCCAACTGCGCTTCAAGCTGCAAAAGCTCGTTGAAAACGGTTAATACCTCGCGATAGGCGCTTCGGTCGAGATCTTTGCAGACATGCTGCTCCATATAGCCAAGAACGGTGGAATTTGCCGGGTACAGCTCGCCGATGTCCGGGTGCATTTCTCCGGTTATTAACTTAAACAAGGTGGTCTTGCCGGAACCGTTGATTCCCACAAGACCAACATGATCGTTTTCCTGTATTTCAAATGAAGCCCCGCTGAAAATCAGATCAGTGCCGAAGGATTTTGTTAAATTGCTTACGTTTAGCAACCCCATGGGTGTTTCTCCTTGTATGTAGAGTGCGGAGCGCAGCGGCCCCGCTCACATATTATAATGAAATATCAGATTAAAATCAAGTTATCATAAATAGGTCTTCAGCTCTTCAATATTGCTTTGTTCATTTTGCAGATATTTCTCGGCCAATTCTCTCGCGTCGTTGTCGGCTTCATTCTGCTCGTTAAGTCTTTTTGTCATCTCAATGATTCCCATATTCGTTCCGTTAATCATCATTTCCGCAATATGCCCTGGGGTTGAATCCATGAGGGTATGCATTTTGATCGCGCCGCGAAGCATCGCCTTCTGGTATGAAGACCGGTCATCGGGGAGACGCCCTTCCTGACGCATCATGGTCTTTGCCGTTGAAGCCATTTCTTTGTAAATATCTTCCTGAAATTCAATCTGTTCCCGCAAAGGTTCGTTGTGAACTTTTGGAATTAATGCCTTTGCCGCTTCCATTCCCATATTGGACGCTTTATAAATTCTATCAAGAAGATCTTTGTTTTCTTTTGCCATTTTCAATCTTCCTCCTTGAATATATTTTGAGAAATAGGATTTTTTTATAAAAACCGTGATAGTATGATGCCCATTTCCATATTGTTTAAACTGGACAATTTTACATCAACAGTCTATAATGCATTTCAGAGGTGATTTTAATGCGCTCCGGCATTTCTACAGCGTGCTTATATCCGTTGGAACTTGAACGGGCATTGCCAACGCTAATATCGATGAATTTTCATCTTTTTGAAATTTTTATCAATACATTCTGTGAGCTGAAACCGGATTATCTGAAAGAGTTAAAGAAAATGGCAGATGACAGCGGCAGCTCGGTAAAATCAATCCATCCGTTTACCTCTGGCTTTGAGAGTTTTCTTCTTTTTTCTGATTATCAAAGACGGTTTTCAGATGGCCTTGAGTTTTATAAGCAATATTTTCAGGCCGCAAATCTTTTGGGAGCGCAGATTCTGGTGCTGCATGGACAGCACGCGGATAAGCATAGCCGAATTTCGGAAGAAACATATTTTGAGCATTATGCTCGGCTCTATGATTTAGGTAAGACTTTTGGCGTTACCGTAGCGCAGGAAAATGTGAATTCCTTCAGAAGTGACAATCCGGTATTCCTTTCAAGGATGAAGAAGTACCTACACGGAGAATGCGCTTTTGTTTTTGATATCAAGCAGGCTGTTCGCGCGGGGGAGGACCCCTTTGCTATTTGCGACGCAATGGGAGACAGAATTATTCACGTTCATATTAATGACAATAATTCGGGCAGTGATTGTCTTTTGCCGGGATACGGCGCGATGAATTATAAAATGCTCAGAGCGAAATTGTTGAGTTACGGATTCTCAGGAGATTTAATTATAGAGGTGTACCGCCGGAGCTTTCATGAGCTGAATGAGCTTAAAATTGCGAAGCGTGTTGTGGAATCGATAATTTAAAGCCTAAACGCTTGATAAACCAAATAATAATTGGTATAATTACATAAAGTACAAAAAGAGGTGAAAATGATGAGGTGCCCGTACTGCAGCT
>JAEZWL010000056.1 GCA_023420245.1 Bacillota bacterium
CTGTATCAGGCCGATTTGGTGCCCGTGGGCGCCGACCAGAAGCAGCATCTTGAAATATCCCGCAATATTGCGGAACGCTTTAACGGAATCTACAGCCCGACCTTTACCGTGCCGGACGCCTACATTCCGAAGCAGGGTGCGCGCGTAATGTCGTTACAGGAGCCAACCCGAAAAATGAGTAAATCCGATGAAAACGCCAACGCCTACGTGGCGATTCTGGATAAACCGGAGGATATCATGCGAAAGTTCAAGCGCGCCGTGACCGACAGCGAGGCCTGCGTCCGCTATGCCGACGGCAAGGACGGCGTAAACAACCTGATGGGCATTTACGCCTGTGTCACGGGGATGACCTACGAGCAGATCGAAAAGGAATTTGAGGGCAAGGGCTACGGTGATTTTAAAACAGCCGTAGGCGAAGCCGTGGTGGAGCATCTGCGCCCGATTCAGGAGCGCTTCAACCGTTACATTAAGGATAAGGACTATCTGGAAAAGTGCTACACCGAAGGCGCGCAGAAGGCGCTCAGTGTTTCTTCCCGCACGCTGAACAAGACCATGAAAAAGATCGGGTTCATCCCGAAGACATTTTAAATTCCCGGTTTATAGTCGACTATATAACCCCGCACGGGGCGCACGATAAAAAGAGCTTCCGAACCCATCCTGAATTGACCCCAAAAAGTTAGACATTTTTTAATCAAGCAACCGAAAGGGTTTGTTGCCTGTGCAAAGCGGGTGGCAAACCCTTCAGTTTTGCTTTGATACGGCGGTTGTTGTAGTAATCCAGATAGTCCACGAGCTCAGCTTTGAATTGTTCGATTGAATCGAACTCCTGCAAATACAGCAACTCACTCTTGAGTAAGCCAAAGAAATTCTCAATCACAGCATTGTCCAAACAGTTGCCTTTACGACTCATGCTCTGCCGAATTCCTTTTTCTGCAAGCATTCTTTGATATTTCTTGTGCTGGTATTGCCAGCCCTGGTCGGAATGCAAAATCAGATTTATCCCATCTGGAATTCCTGCAAAAGCCTTGTCTAGCATTTCTGTCATCATGGAGAGCACCGGTTTGTCGGAGATGGAATAACTGACAACGTCTCTGCTACACAGGTCGAGGATTGGCGACAGATAAAGCTTTTGCCCGAACAGACTGAATTCAGTGACATCGGTCACCCATTTCTGGTTTGGTGTCGTTGCTTCAAAATCTCGTTCCAACAGATTTGGAGCGAGTTTGCCCACCTCGCCCTTGTAGGAACGGTATTTCTTCATCCTCACCCGACAAACAATTCCAAGCTGCTTCATCAACCTCTGGACGGTTTTGTGATTGATGCAATACCCCCGGCTATGCAGAACATCCGTGATACGACGGTAGCCGTAGCGTCCCTTGTTCTCATTATAGATTTCAGTGATCTGTTCCTTGATTTCGCTGTATTTATCCGGTTTCATTCTGTGTTTGGCATAGTGGTAATAGGTTGAACGAGCCAAACCGGATACTTCAATCAAAAGCAAAATCTTATGTTTATGCCTCAATTCCCAGATCACTTGTGCTTTTTCTCTTGCTGCACCCTTTGTGAAACCAAGGCATTCAATTTTTTTAAGTAGTCATTCTCCGCCCGTAAACGCTGATTCTCGGCTATTAAATCTTCTTCCACTTGTTTAGCCAACGTTGGTTTACGTCCCTTTTGTACACCAGAAACTGCGCTTGCTCGACCCCGTCGTTCCTCATAAAGCCCCTCCACTCCATACATCAGGTAAATACGTTCCCAATCCTGTACTCGACGGTTTGGTAAATCGTATTTTCTTTGGGTCTCTTTGTAACTCAGCCTATTCACGCGCATATCTTCTATTACCTTTTGCTTAAATTCCCCTGTGTATTGCTTCTGTGCTATTCCTTTTGGCATAAAAACACCCCAATCATTATTCAGTATATCATACTGTCTAACAATTGGGGTGCAGTTCATCCGGATTCGGAAGCTCTTTTTATGCTTTTAAGCTGCCGGGCAAATCCCAGTGAATGTCAATTTCGTCACCGTACTCCAGCTTTTGCAGGTACGGAGCGTCTGTACCGTTAATTTTTATCACGATGATTTTGCCCTCCGGCTTGGTCAAATCCATATCCACAAGATTGAGCATATCTACCAGAAAGTACGGAGCGCCGTCAGGCTTGGGCGGCAGCTTCAGCGGCTTGCGGTTCAGCGTTACGCAAAGGGTCGTTTGCGCTGGGGCTTCCTCCAAATCCTCCTCATCCGGCTCCTGCTTCGGCTCCGGGGATACTTGCGTCACCCCGGATTGAACCGTTATCGGCTGGACTTGAAGCGGATTTGCCTCGTGAACGGAGGACGAAGAAGCTTCCTGCTCTGATACAGCCGGTTCCGGCTGTATTTCTTCTTCACTCAGTACGATCTCATCCCCGTCCGATAAACGGTAATTCAAGCTGACAGGCTGTCCGTTTACGAGGATTTGGCTTTCCAGATCGCATCCGACCTCGCGCAGAAGGTCTTCCACGGTTACAATCCGGCTGGTCACAATCTTATCGCGATGCTTCAGTTTTCGGTTCGGCAGAGCGGAATCGCCGTTCACCCTTGCCTGTGTGCCGATGGCAAATTCCTCGCCCAACAGGGTAACCGTACCGTTCGGCACCCAATCCACAATGTCACCGAGTGTCGCCTTTGCATCCGCTCCGGCAACCGCGGGCGAAAATTGGATATCATCTCCGGCTTTTACCAGAGCGGAAATATTCGCGCTTTTTCCATTGATTGTAATCCTTGCAACCTCGGGATGGCTTCCGTAAAGAATCTTTTTTTCTCCGTCCAGCTCGATCAGCATACTCTGCCCGGAACGGCTGATAAACTGGTTGTAGCTGTAACCGTTCATCAGAAGTACATCAACAATGGTAAGCTTTTTGCTGCGGAACAGCTTCGCTTTACCGCCGTTCAGCGTAATGGAAAAGCTGTCGCTGATCAGGTTCAGCGCAGCGGATATCGCGATTCCGAGCGGCGTGGCAAACTCCGGACCGGTAATGCTAAAATCCGGGGCTGATACATTCATCATAAAATTATTTCCGCCAACCGCCACACGGTTGGGGTCCAGCTTTAAATATTCGGCAACGCAGGCGCAGATTCCTTTTAACTTGCTCCCTCCGCCAACCAGAAAGACCGCAGAGGTGGAATCCCCGTTCGCTTTTATGATATCCTCCGCAATTTCTTTGCCCAGCATCCGCATATCCGGCTCTATCGCGGAAAGTACCCCTGCGGAATTTTCGGTATGCTCAATTCCGAGAATATCCTGAAACCGGATTTCCTGTTCGGTATCAATCTTCAGCTTGATTTCCTCCGCGGTTTGGAAATCCACCAGATATTTTTTCATAATGGCTTCGGTAATCTCGTCGCCCGCAACCGTCGCCATGGTGTACGCGACAACGCCGCCGTCTCTGGAAATGGCGATATCCGACGTACCGGCGCCAATATCCACCAGAGCAAGGTTTAAAAGCCGCAGCTGCTGAGGAATGGTGGCGTTCATCGCGGCAATCGGTTCCAAGGTCAGGCTGGCAACATCCAGCCCGATTTTATGCATGGTGGTATAAAGGCTGTCCACAACCTCGCGCGGCAGAAACGTGGCGATCACCTCAACGCCCACATGCCTCCCTTTATGGTCCAGAAGACTGGAAATCGGGTAGTCGTCCAGGGTATATTCCGTCACGGAATACCCTACCAGATAAAACATATGCTGATCCTTCTCACCGCTGCCCGGTTCAAACTGATGCTCTGCCGCCTCAATAGCACCCGCTTCCAGCCGGCAGACCAGCTCCTGGTCAACGGACTGGGCTTCTTCCAGCTCAATCCGATACGTTGCCCTCTGTGTTTTCAGCGCACGTCCGGCCGCCGCAACGCACACATGCTTCAGCGAGTAGCCCAGCTTTGCTTCCAGCCGTTCCTTTACGGTTCGCGCCACCATGCTGACCTGCTCGATATCCTCGATCTGCCCGTCAATCATCGCGCGTTTTGTATGCTCCGCAGATTCCACCGCCTGAATCCGCAAAATCTCTCCGTCGAGTATTCCCACGATGCCGATGACACTGCGCGTGCCGATATCCAGAGCGAAAACATAATCCTCCGGAGCCCTCGCCAATTTCGCTTTTACAGGTTTGCGCTGACGTTTCATACTCATTCGCCGTGCCCTCCGCTTGCAAGGATTTTCAAGTTAACCGACCAGACTGGATGTTCGGTAAATTATCCCATATTATATCTAATTTTACTACGATTCGGCAGGAAATGCAATCCGGTTATCCCGCCGGTTCCACTGCTCAATTGTTATATCGACCGAAGCATTCCGGACGTTAGCCGCAGATTTTTTTGCCCTGCCACGTATCCCTATCCGCAAGCGCTTTATCAATCCCGCCCAGCACCGAAATTTTGTCCACACCCCAGCGCGGGGCAATCAGCTTATCGTGCGCCCCGTCTCCGGTTATCCGCTCAATCACGGTTTCCGGCTCAAGCAACTCTACCTGATTGCACACGGTACCGATATATTCCTCCCGGGTCATGGGGCGCACCTGCCCCAACGCGTACTGCCTCGCCAGCTCGGTTCCCTCCATAATCTGAAGCAGGTGAATTTTGACCGCGTCGGCTTTTAACCGACCCAGCTCCCGTGCCGTATCCAGCATCATTTCCGCTGTCTCGCCCGGCAGACCGTTGATGATATGAACGCAAACGCGGATGCCGCGTGCTTTCAACTCCCGATATGCGGTGAGAAACTCCGAATATGAATGCCCCCGATTGATTTTAGCCGCCGTATCGTCATGCACCGTCTGTAATCCAAGCTCCACCGTCAGGTAAGTCCTTTGTGCCAGCCCGGCAAGGTAATTCACCGTCTCCGGCTCCAGCGCGTCTGCCCGTGTAGCTATGCTGATGCCGCACACCCCTCCCGCAGACAGAGCGCTTTCATACCTTTCTTTCAGAACCGAAAGCGGCGCGTAGGTATTCGTATGCGCCTGAAAATAGGCGATCACCTCCGCGTCGCGGTACTTCTTTCTAACCCGAACAAGCTCTGCGCGTACCTGCTCCCGAACCGGTATGCCGCCGCTGGCAAAATCGCCGCTGCCGTTCAGGCAGTACGTGCAGCCGCCGGTTCCTTTGGTGCCGTCCAGATTGGGGCAGGTGAAGCCCGCGTCTATCACTGCCTTCATCACTTTGCGTTGAAACAAGGCTTTCAGGTGATAGCTCAGCGTATGATACCGCTTGTTATCTGCGGAATAGTAAAATGGACTTGTTTTCATTCCGGTTTGCTCAGGTACATCGCGGTCAGGTATTCCTTGCCCGTGTCTGTCTGAAAGTATTTTCGCAGAACCGTTCGCGCCTGATCCTCCATCAAATGCTCTTCGTAAATATTCACGAGGAAATCCGCCTCAATCAGAATCTGATAGTCGATTCCTTCGATTTGCGTATAGGTATGGTGATGCCCGATCAAAAAGCACACGCGGCTGATCACGTCCTCCGGAAGGCTCAGGCTTTTCAGCATTTCTTCCGCGACAGGCGGTCCTTCCAGCTCCTGATGCTTCCCGTCTGCCGAGCCATATTTGAGCTCGCTGTTCCGAATGCCGATGTCGTGGAGGACGGCGGCAAGCTCCAAAATCTCCATCGTCTTGGCATCAACCGCTTCCCGTTCACCGATGGCTTTTGCGAACGCGTAGACCTTGACTGCGTGCTGAACCCTCCCCGGGTCAGCCTGATTGTATTGAACCATTTCTCTGATAGCCGCGCTGATTGTACTGGTCATATTTTGCTCCTTTACTCCACATACCGCTGAAGCAGCGGCAAATTTTCGATTTTGAATGAGCTGCCGGAAAACGCCAGGATTCCTTCGTCCCGCATTCGCCCCAGCTCGCGGGACATGGACGGACGGGAAACATTGAGAAAATCCGCAAGATCGTTGCGGTTAAAGGGCAGGATAAACTTGGGGTTCCCTGATTTGCGGTACTGCTCGTACAGAAAGGTGCTTAGCTTTCCCCGCATACTTTTTATCACAAGATAGTCGATTTTCCGGTTCAGATACATGGCCTTCTGCGCCAGAAGACGCACCAGGTTCAGCGTAAGCTGTCTGTGCCAGGCACAAACACTGCGGCAGGGAGTAAGCAGTTTTTCCGGCTGAAAATACAGAACCGTGCTTTTTTCAGAAGAAAAAATCGTGGCCGGCGCTTTTTGCGCACCAACCAGTGCAACCACTTCGCCGAAGATTCCACCGACCGGTATTTTCGTCAAAACAACCCGCTCCCCCAGCGGCGTTTCCTTGCAGATTTCCACCGTGCCCGCCAATACAACGCCGATTTCGCGAAGAGAATCTGTTGCCTGCAAAATCAGCTCACCTTTTTTGTAGTCCGCTTTCCGCGGGGCAAGGCAGGACATCATTTTGATAATGTCCTCCGGATGAATATTCTGAAATAACACGCATTTTAAAAAGATATTGATATAGTTATCAAATATACAACCACTTTCTTTCAATTGGTAGCCACAGCTACAGATTAAACAATTAAATTATAATATAATCTTACCAGAAAGGCAAGAAGCCTGTAATAAGAAATCAAAATAATTGTACAATAGAAACGACAAACGGAGGTATTTTATGAAACGCAAAATTATCAGCATAGATTCCGAGCTCTGCAACGGCTGCGGCCTTTGCGTGGGGGCGTGCCAGGAAGGCGCGCTGCAGCTCATTGACGGCAAAGCCGTTTAAACCAGCGATTCCTACTGTGACGGGTTGGGAAACTGCCTGCCGCAATGCCCCACCGGCGCGATCAGTATCATTGAGCGCGAGGCGGAGGAGTTTGACGAAGAAGCCGTGAAGCAAAAGCAAATGCTGCACAATCTGGAACAGCACACCGGATGCCCCGGCAGGGCGGCGCGCAGAATTGAAAGAGCCCCGCAGGCAGCGGAGCCGGAGGCTCCCGCGACACAGTCGGAGCTGCGCCAGTGGCCCTGCCAGATTCAGCTGGTTTCCCCGAACGCGCCGTATTTGCAGGGCGCAAGCCTTGCCGTTATCGCGGACTGCTCGGCATACGCTTACCCGAACATCCACAAGTTTATGAAAAATAAAATTACGCTGATCGGCTGCCCGAAGCTCGACGCTGTGGATTACAGTGAAAAGCTCACCGCAATTCTGCGCCAGAACGAGATCAAAAGCGTGACCGTAGTTCGCATGGAGGTTCCTTGCTGCGGCGGTATGGTCAATTATGTAAAGACCGCGTTGCAGAACAGCGGCAAAATGATTCCATGGCATATCGTAACCATTTCTACTGACGGCAGCGTAATAGAGGAATAACGAAAAAAGCAGGCAAGCGCCTGCTTTCAGGTTGTAGACAAACTGAACGACTGCGACAAATCGTGCAAGGCAAGGCGGCAAGTGCCGCAAATGAGGGAGCATACGTTTGTGTATGTGACCGAAATTTGCCAGCACAGCCAACGCAAAAAGCAAAATTGCAGGTCAATTTTGCGGTTGCGCGACTTTGTTGTCAGTCTAAAAGCAGGCAAGTGCCTGCTTTTTGCTTACATCGGCGGAGCCTTCTCCTTGCCGTGCTTCGCCTTGCCCTGAAGCTCCGGAACCGGCTTTCCATCGTTCTTGGGGATGTGCAGCTTGTGATTGCTTTCCGTGCCGTGCGGTTCCTCCGGGTCCGGTCGTCTCATGCCGGCCTTTGCCATTTAATCTCCTCCTTAATGAATGCGGTCAGACATCATTGTTTTTGACTGACTGCTTTTTCGCGTTTTTATTCTGGTTCTGATTTTCCCTTGTGATTGGGGTCTGTCCGTTCGCCTTTTCCATTCTCGCCTTTTTATTATCGGGCTGACTGTCCTTTGGCATAATGTAACCTCCTACATGATGTGTTCATCAAATTTTTCCCCTGTAATCTCCAAACCGATTTCATCTATTTTCTTGCGCAGCTGCTCCCGGTTTGTTCCGGTTGTATCGAAATCCACCGCAACCCGTTTTCGGTCATTGGTAACGCTCACGGATAGCACGCCGGGAATTTTATCCAGCTGCTGTTTGATTTCTTTTTCCCCATGATTCCCGTGCAAACCGTTCAAATTAAAATACATACTGGCTTTTGCCATAAAATCACCCCTGCGCTTATTATGCACAGGGGTGATTTGTTTATAACAGGTTCTTTTCCAGTTCGGCGAAATCGTTGACCGGGGCGGAGCATGCATTGTTTTGGCAGAAATAGAACGTGCTTTTGCCGTTTTTTAAGGAATAATCCTTGGTAAACGGCGCAATACCGTGAACCTGCTCCGCGTTTTCCGGCGTCACCACAAGCACCGCTGTATTGAATAAAAGCTTTTTTTCCAAGCGTTTTTTCAGCTGTTCCAAGTCTTCTTCATCTTTCATTACGCACACAATTTCTTTGCCGGGGTAGACGAACGGAATCATTGCCATCAGGGCAAAGCTGTAGCCTGCCGGATATTCTTTGACTGCGGATGCCAGAAAATCAGCCTGCCTCGCCGCATAGTCCTCCAAAAACGGCTCTCCGGTCAGTTTGGCAAGCCTTGCAAGACAATAGCCGGCGACGGAATTGCCCGAGGGAATCGCGCCGTCATAGGTCTCCTTCGGTCGGTGAATCAACTGCTCCGCGCCTTTTGCCGTCAGATAAAAGCCGCCGTTCTCTTCATCCCAGAAATCGTCCAGCATCCGGCGGTTAAGTCGGAGTGCTTCCCGCAGATATTCCGGCTCAAAGGTTGCTTCGTACAGCTCCAGCATCGCCCAAATCAGGAACGCGTAATCATCCAGACCACCGGAGCCGGAGGACTCCCCTTCGCGGCTGCGCACAAGCAAACCGCCGCTGTCGTCGGTAAGGTTCATGCGGATAAATTCCACCGCCCGCTGTGCTTCCTGTAAATAGCTGTTATCCCCAAGAAAACGGTATGCTTTTGCGTACGCGACAAGCATCAGCGCGTTCCAGGAGGTGAGAATTTTATCATCCTTATGAAGAACCGCGCGCTTTAACCGGTATTCATATACTTTGGGAAGCATTTTTTGAATTTTCGCATCCGGCATGTCAAAATCCGTCTTGCCAATCCGGTTCGGGATATTCTTACCCTCGAAATTCCCTTCCCCGGTTATTTGAAAATAATCGTTGAAACAGGCTCCGGAAGCATCCCCGAGAACGGAACGGATTTCATCGGGAGTAAACACATAATATTTTCCCTCTACCCCCTCGCTGTCCGCGTCCTGCGCGCTGTAGAAACCCCCGCTCGGGTCCGTCATTTCACGTTTCACATATTCCAGCACCGATTGAGCCACCGTTCGATAAAATTCAGCGCCGGTCAGCTGGTAGGCCTCCAGATACGTGATTGCCAGCATCGCGTTATCATAAAGCATCTTCTCAAAGTGGGGTACCAGCCATTGATTATCCGTCGAATAACGGGAAAATCCAAAGCCGATATGGTCATAAATGCCGCCCTGAAACATCTGCCGCAGGGTTTTTTCCACCATAAAAAGTGCTCTGTCATCGTCTTCCAGTTGGGAAAAACGCAGTAAAAGCATGAGGTTATGGGGAGACGGAAACTTGGGGCTGCGACCGAAGCCGCCGAATTTCTCATCGAAGCTTTGGGCAAAGGCATCCCTTGCTCCGGTAAAATCAGCTTTTGTAATCCGGCTGGTTTTCCCCTTTCCCGGGCGCTCCTGAATTGCCTTTATGATCTGCTCGCTTGTGTGCAGCAGCTGCTCCCGGTTGCCGCGCCATTGCTCAGACACTGCGGAAAGCAGCTCCAGAACGCCGGGCATGGAATAGCGAGAATGCTTCGGGAAGTACGTGCCTGCGTAAAAAGGGGCTTGCTCCGGCGTCATCAGGATGGTCAAGGGCCAGCCGCCGCTGCCGGTCATAGCCTGACAGACCGCCATATAAACCGCGTCCACATCCGGGCGCTCTTCCTTATCGACCTTCACCGCGATAAAATCCCGGTTTAAGGCTTCGGCTACCTCCGCGTCCTCAAAACTCTCGTGCGCCATCACATGGCACCAGTGGCAGGTAGAGTAGCCGATACTCAAAAAGACGGGCTTGTCCTCTCGCCTTGCCGTATCAAAGGCTTCCTGCCCCCATGGATACCAGTTTACCGGATTGTACGCGTGCTGGAGCAGGTAGGGGGATTTTTCATGAATTAATCGATTGGGCACTTTATTAGTGTTTGGTATGGACATCACTTCCTTTTTGTGAAACGTATATTGTTAATATACCCATATAGGAAAAAGGAATACAACTCAATGTATTCCCTTTTAACTACTTATATTTAATTGACTATGCCGTCGGCATCCCTGGTATACACTACAGATTTCAATATAGGTTTGTATCGTTCACCCTTCATTTTCGATACATCTATACCGTTCATTTGATTAGCCAATAGTATTATAATTTAAATTTTTCGATAAAGGGTATTGACAAGTATCCGATTTCGGAATATCATATAAAAAGTTTCCGATTTCAGAAACATGGAGTATTGTGTCTTGGAGGGAATCAATATGAATTTTGAATTAGTGCCTCTCAACGAGAAGCACTTGGCACAGTTTAAGAACGATATGCAGGAAGCATTTCAACAAGGGGCTGTTGATGGATTTGGTGAGATGGAGGTAAAAATCCTCCCAGAAAGCCATATTAACCGTTCCCTTAAAACAAAGGGTTCGGTTGCATATGAAGCATTTGTTGACGGCGTATCGGTTGGCGGTGCAATCGTGGTAATTGACGAAGAAACACAGCATAATCATCTTGATTTCTTGTATGTTAAGGTTGGCACACAAAGCAAGGGCGTTGGTCAAGCCATTTGGAAAAGTATTGAAGAATTACATCCCAAGACAAAGGTGTGGGAAACCTGTACACCTTATTTCGAAAAACGTAATATCCATTTTTATGTGAATTGTTGTGGTTTTCATATCGTGGAGTTTTTCAATAAATATCACAAGGATCCTAACGAACCTAATCAATATGAGTCAGACGAGGTACTGGGCAAAAGCGATTACTTTGAGGGAATGTTCCTTTTTGAGAAGGTCATGAGAGTGCCTCCCAAATCCAGATAATAACAATATGAGGTATGAATATGGAACAAAAACTACAACAACAACTGAATTCGCTAAATCGTCTGTATAAAGAAACTGATGAAATTTATCGTGGAATTGCAGGACGATTTGGTTTAACCGACACAGCGTTTTGGATATTGTACGCAATCTCGCACACCGATGGTGACTGCACACAAAATGATTTATGTAATGACTGGTTTTATCCCGTTCAAAC
>JAEZWL010000156.1 GCA_023420245.1 Bacillota bacterium
GAAAAATATTTCTCCGGCGAGCAGTTCACCCCGGAAGAGGTCATCGTGGGCGTCAGTAAGGGCGTGAAGTCCGGCGCCATCTGCCCGGTATTCTGCGGCGACGCGCTGTTGATGCGCGGGATGGAGCAGTTTATGGACGGTTTAACCTGGCTTGCCCCCTCCGCGGAGGAAAAGAGCGGGGAAATCGGCGCGGATGTAAACGGCGACCCGGTGGAGCTTTCTGTCAATGATGACGGCGCGGCGGTGGCGATTGTTTTCAAAACCATTGCGGATCCGTTTATCGGCAAGCTCTCTTATTTGAAAGTGATCTCCGGCAAGGTCGCGACCGACGCGCAGCTGTTGAATATGCGCACGGGCAACACCGAGCGCATCGGCAAAACCGTGATGATGCGCGGCAAAAAGCAGGAGGATATCCCCTATATCGGCGCGGGAGACATCGGTGCGGTGCTTAAGCTGCAGGGAGTCAGCACGGGCGACACGCTCTGCTTCCCGGCGCGCAAGGTAACCCTCGACGGCATTGTCTACCCGACCCCGACCCTTTCCATGGCGGTGATGCCGAAGAACAAGGGCGAAGAGGACAAGGTCGCACAGGGAATTATCCGGCTTGCGGAGGAAGACCCGACCATTCGTTTTACAACCAACGCGGAGACACATCAGATGGTGCTTTCCGGCATGGGGGAGCAGCATCTTGACGTAATTGTCTCTAAATTAAAAAATAAATTCGGGCTGGATATCACCCTCCAAAAGCCGCGCGTGCCCTACCGCGAGACCATCCGCAAGAAGGTTCAGGTGCAGGGCAGGTATAAGAAGCAGACAGGCGGTCATGGTCAGTTCGGCGATATCTGGGTTGAATTTGAGCCGTGTGACAGCGAGGGTCTTCTGTTTACCGAGCGCGTGGTGGGCGGCTCGGTTCCGAAAAACTTTTTCCCCGCCGTGGAAAAGGGCTTGCGCGAGTGCATCGTAAAGGGACCGCTTGCGGGTTACCCGGTGGTTGGGCTCAAGGCAACGCTTTACGACGGTTCCTACCATCCGGTGGATTCTTCCGAAATGTCGTTTAAAATGGCGGCAAACCTTGCCTACAAGGCCGGTATGCCGATCGCCAATCCGATATTGCTTGAACCCATCGGTACGCTGAAATGCAGTGTGCCCGACGGGAACATGGGTGATATCATGGGCGAGGTCAACAAGCGCCGCGGTCGTGTTCTGGGCATGAACCCCTCCGGCGACGGCTTGCAGACTGTTGAAGCGGAGGTTCCGATGGCGGAGATGCACGATTTCTGCACCTACGTTCGTCAGGTAACGCAGGGCAGGGGGAATTTCACCTTTGATTTCTGCCGCTACGAGGAAGCCCCGCCGCAGGTTTCGCAGAAAATTATGGAAGAAGCAAAGGCTTCCGGCAACCTCGAGGTATCTTAATCATACATTTTTACAAAGCAGCCCGCTTGTTCGGGCTGCTTGTGCATTTTTTTAGGTTCCGCCGCATATTTATTTTTTACAAGGGGGCGGAACTATGTTCATTTATTCGTTCAAAGCCGATAAGAAAAAAATCTCTGTGATATTGGCGGTAATTCTTCTGTTGATTACCTTGGCAATTATTCTGAGTAAGCAGCGCGATTCTTCACCGAAAGCCGAATGCGACGGGATGAAGTATTCCCTGAATGCCGCTACCAATGAGGATCGCATTGCCTTTTTGAGCCAGTTCGGCTGGAAGGTGAATCCGGAGCCGGCTGAAATTAAGGAAGTAATTATTCCGGAGAAGTTTAACGACGTTTATGATAACTATAACGTCATACAAAAGGATCAGGGGCTTGATCTCCTCCCCTACGCCGGTAAAACCTGCCGCCAGTGGATATATAATGTAACAAATTACCCGCAGTGCACCGATGTGCGCGCCACACTGCTGATTTACGGCAACATTGTCATCGGCGGCGATCTGAGTACAACGGCTATGGATGGCTTTATGACCGGCTTCAAGGGCGAGCAGATGAGCGCTGATGATAACATGGGTTTAATGTCCGCCGCTTCAGAGGACAACAAAGCGGCCCCGGACAACAAAGCGGCTCCGGATAACAAGGCAGCGCCGGAGAGTAAAGTAGCGCCGGAGAGCAAGACTGCGCCGAAGGAAAAATCCGCTCCGGAAAAGAAGGGCGCGGTTTCCTCCGCAATTCCGACCAATGCGTGGCCGACTGACTGAGAATTAAAATTTGACCTGTGCGAACAGATCGTTTACAATGAATTCAGTGGGGCTCACGCCGATTGTGCGGTTTGCCCGTGCCCTTTGGGGCATCTGAAAGAAAGCCTGCGCCCCCGGTGTCAGTTGCCGGGGGCGCAGGGGCTTTTGGCTGAATTTAGAACTGGACGGTGATCCGATGAGCAGGGAAAGGCTCGACAAAATACTGGCTTCCCAGAATATCGCAAGCCGGAGCGAGGCCGGCGCAATGATACGGCGCGGAATGGTTTCGGTAAACGGCACGATTGTCAAAAGGGCGGACTTTAAGGCGGACACGCTGGAGGATGAAATCTCTGTAGCCGGCCGGGTTTTGAACGTCAAAAAATATTTGTACCTGATGCTGAACAAACCGTCCGGCGTGCTTTCCGCCGCGCGCGATACCCGAACGGCAACCGTAGTGGACCTGCTGCCGGAGGAGCTGAAGCGGAGGGGGCTGTTCCCGGCAGGGCGGCTCGACAAGGATACCGAGGGATTGCTGATTATCACGGACGACGGCGTGTTCGCCCATCGGATGCTGGCGCCGAAAAGCCATGTTTTTAAGCAATATGAAGCGGTACTGTCGAAACCGGTTTCGCAAGCGGATATCGCGCAGTTTGAGAATGGTGTGGAGCTGAAGAACATGACCTGCCTGCCTGCTGAGCTGAAGGTTTTAAAGCAAGGCGCGAATCCTCTGGTGCTCGTAAAAATCCGCGAAGGCAAATTCCATCAGGTAAAGCGTATGTTTCTTGCGCTGGGAAACGAAGTTTTGAAGCTCAGACGCGTACAGATCGGTGCGCTTAAATTGGACGAATCGCTCGCTCCGGGAGCGGCAAGGGAAATGCTTGAGGATGAAATAAATGCCATTTTTCGCGAATGATTCCTAATTCGCCATATAACACACATCAATGTATACGAAATTTAATTGGTGTTTTTGTGTTTTATTCGATTTATCTAATTACGGCGAATAATCTTTGGGCAAAAAATAACTGTTAATCCTGGGTTACATCTGTTATGATTATTTCGTGGTGATTGGAGTACTCTTATGAGAATCTCCTGCGGTAAAGAATTAAGTAATTTCAGGAGGAATATTATGGCAAGTGTGTCGCTGAAAGGCATTTACAAAATTTATGAAGGCAATGTAACCGCAGTTTCCGATTTTAATTTGGAAATTGCCGATAAAGAGTTTATTATTCTGGTAGGTCCTTCCGGCTGCGGAAAGTCGACCACTCTTAGAATGATTGCCGGTTTGGAGGAAATCTCCAAGGGCGAGCTTTACATCGGAGACACTCTGGCAAACGAAGTTGCGCCGAAAGACCGCGACATCGCGATGGTGTTCCAAAACTATGCGCTTTATCCGCATATGACCGTTTTTGATATTATGGCTTTCGGTCTCAAGCTTCATAAGGTTCCGAAAGATGAAATTAAACGCCGCGTGGTCGAAGCTGCGGCAACTCTCGATATCTCTCACCTTCTCGAAAGAAAGCCGAAGGCACTCTCCGGCGGTCAGCGTCAGCGTGTTGCGCTTGGACGCGCTATCGTCCGCGACCCGAAGGTCTTCCTTCTTGACGAGCCTCTTTCCAATCTGGACGCAAAGCTGCGTGCTCAGATGAGAATCGTTATCTCCAAGCTTCATCAGAGACTGGGTACAACCTTTATCTATGTTACCCATGACCAGACCGAAGCTATGACCATGGGCGACCGCATCGTGGTTATGAAGGACGGCTTCATTCAGCAGGTTGACACACCGCAAAACCTCTATGACTTCCCGGTAAACGAGTTTGTTGCGGGATTCATGGGTTCTCCGCAAATGAACTTCATCGACGCAACGATCGGCAGCGAGGCCGGTCAGTATACCGTTAAGTTTGATAAATACAGCTTTAAGGTTCCTGCGAGCAAGCTCCAGAGCGATGTTCTGAAG
>JAEZWL010000181.1 GCA_023420245.1 Bacillota bacterium
ATAAATGTACCCAGCGCAATCGTTAGTATCGTAATGAGCGTTTTTTTATTCCCTATTTTTCCCATTCTCTTCTTCCCCATTTTTATGTTTCATTATATTATAGCCATGTGAGCAAATATATTCGTCCCCTTTTTCGATTGTTAAGCGGTCACATCGAAAGCAACCATATAGATTTATAATCTAATGTATATGGATTCACGTCTCATTTTTAGGACAGGCTATTTTATAGCCTCAAAAAAAGCGTTTGGATTTACTCTATTGCTCCTGAGGAATTGTATGATTTAGATTTATTTTAATTCGGTTTTATTATGATTAACTAAGGTCTATCCTTCATTTTATTTTGTTAAATACAGAGAATGTATCAATTAATTAATTATTTATATTTAGCATAATGATGAATTTTAATATTTTATGAACAAGTCATTGACTTTTCCATAATTTGGTGTATGATGATTGCAAGAGAATCATTAAGGCTTTTAGAGCAATTAAACATCATAATTATTCTCTCATTTTAAGGAGGGACTGGAGTTATGAAGAAGGTTGAATTGATTATCCGCCCGGAAAAGCTTGAGGATGTCAAAGAAATCTTAAATGAGCTCAAAATAAACGGTATGACGGTTTCCATGGTTTCCGGCTGCGGAAATCAAAAAGGCAGAAAAAGTGTGTACCGCGGCACAGAATGTGAAATCAATCTCCTTCCCAAAGTAAAAATCGAGACCATCATACATGATGAAGTCCTTAACGATTTAATCTCAATGATTACAGAGCGGATTAAAACCGGCGAAGTTGGTGACGGTAAAATTTTTGTTTACAGCGTTGAGCATGCCGTTCGAATCCGCACCGGAGAGAGTGGTGAAAATGCAATCTAAAACCAGTGAATTCCCCGTTGAACCAAGAAAAAAAATTGTGATTGCTGTCTTATTTGTTTTTGCGACCGCTATTTGCGTTTCCGGTACCGTCTTTTCTGTTTACAGTTTTTTGAACAACATCAGTTTTCAGGTGCTGAACACACAGATTCCCGGAATTGTTTTTGGAGTGGTCATCCTGTTTTTAGGCATACGCTATCTGATATCCCTGATAAAACTGAAGAACGAGGTTTACAAGCCGACTTCCCGTTTTTCCTGGGATAACTTTAAAAAAAGAAAGCGCGTTAAGAACAAATAATTTTATATAAAAGGGCAAAGGCGCCGGATTTCGTTGTGAACGATTTCTGCGCCTTTCTTTTTTATATCGCCAGTGGCACATCCCCCTGCCAACTTAATTCTATAGCGGCAATGACGCCGGTTCCGTTAAACGGGACCGGCGTTTTTATAAAAATTACTATATAGACTAGGAGATGGAGAACAGTGAAAAAAATCGAAATGATTATCCGCCCGGAAAAGCTTGAGGATGTCAAAGAAATCCTCAATCAGCTGGAGATTCGCGGCATGACGACAACTATGGTATCCGGCTGCGGAAATCAAAAGGGCAGAAAAAAGGTTTATCGCGGCACCGAATTCAGTTTGAATCTGCTTCCGAAAATCAAAGTGGAAACCGTTGTACATGATGAAATGGTTACCCCTCTGATTGATAAGATTACCGAAATCATCAAAACCGGAGAAGTTGGAGACGGAAAAATCTTCGTCTACCATGTGGAGCTGGCTGTGAAAATCCGGACGGGCGAAAGCGGTGACAGTGCTCTTTAAACAATTTCCAATAAAATTTTTTTAATTCTTAATGTTAGGGGATATTGATATGAAAAAACTATGGAAAATACTTAGCCTGACTTTCGTAATCGTAATAGCCACAATGCTGCTTTCTACAGCAGCTTTTGCGGCAACCTCCGGCGGAGCAGACCCCACCGGCGCTTCCTACGCGACCGCTACCGGCTCCGAAACCATCGGTGACGTTGCGGTTGCCGCAAGCAAGGCTCAGCTGAGCGCAAACTATGTGTGGATTATGATTACCGGATTTATGGTATTCTTCTTTCAGTGCGGCTTCGCCATGGTGGAAACCGGCTTCTGCCGCGGCAAAAACGCCGCCCACACCATGACCATGAATTTTATGGTCTTTCTGGTCGGCGCGGTCGGCTACTTTCTGGTTGGCTTTGCCCTTCAGTTTGGCGGGTCCGGCGGCGCGGCAGGTCTCGGTACCGGTGGCTCGGCTCTAAATGGAATGCTCTCCATCCCCGGTCTCGGCGGAATTTTGGGCTACAAGGGGTTCTTCCTGGAATCCGGCGGCACCTACGACGCCGGTATTTACGCACTCTTCTTCTTCCAGATGGTATTCATGGATACGACCGTTACCATTCCGACCGGCGCAATGGCCGAGCGAGTGAAATACTCTGCCGTTGTAATTTCTTCCTTCTTCGTTTCGATGATCTATTACCCGCTGTTCGGTAACTGGATGTGGGGCGGCGGCTGGCTGGCAGCCATGGGCAAAACCTTCGGTCTCGGTCACGGCGGTGTTGACTTTGCGGGCTCCGCTGTCGTTCACTCCATGGGCGGAATGATGGCACTCGCCGGTGCAATCGTAATCGGGCCGAGAATCGGCAAATTCAAAAAGGACGGTTCTGCCAGAGCATTCCCGGGGCATGATATTCCCATGGCGATCACCGGAACCATTGTCCTCTTCTTCTGCTGGTTCTCCTTCAACGCTGGTTCCACACTCAACGCCGGTGATTTCCGCCTCGCTGTTGTCGCCACAAACACCATGATTGCGGGCGCAATCGGCGGTCTGGTTGCTATGTTCTTTATGTGGATTAAATACGGCAAGCCGGATCCCTCCATGACGGCAAACGGCGCCCTTGCAGGTCTGGTCGCAATTACCGCTCCCTGCGCGTTTGTCAACGGGATTATTTCCTTTCTCATCGGAGCGATTTCCGGTATTCTGGTTTGCGTCGCGGTTCCCTTCGTTGAAAACAAGCTCAAGCTTGACGACCCGGTTGGCGCGATTTCCGTTCACTGCGTAAACGGTGTTTGGGGTGTTCTCGCGCTCGGTCTCTTCGCGGATGGTTCCTACGGCGACGGTATTAACGGCGTAGCGGGAAATGTAAAAGGTCTGTTCTACGGCGATGCCGGACAATTCGCGGCACAGCTGGCTGTAATCGGAGTTCTGATCGTGTGGGGCTTCGGCTTATCCTTCGTGTGGTTCAAGGTCCTTAACAAGGTTTGGGGTCTCAGGGTAAACCCGGAGATAGAAATCGAAGGCTTGGATATGGAAGAAATGGGAGCGCTTGCCTATCCCGATTTCGTCATTCAGCAGTCCGAACTCGATATGGTTACTCCCGACCCGGTAATCGTGAAAAAATATGTCAAGCTCTCAACTGCGGTTAAGGAATAAGCGAAAAGCACAGACCGTTCCGGCGAAATACCGAAACGGTCTGTTTTTCTGTTATTTTGAAGTTAATTACCTATAATTCTTAGAAGGTAACATCCTCGCCGTAGTAAGCGCAGGTAAGAACCTTGCACATATTTTCCTTGTCAATCGCTCTCGGGTTAGAGCCGGTGCAGGGATCGCCGACAGCGTTCTCGGCAATTGCTTCGCAGTTGGATTTAAAGAGCTCCTCGCTGACACCGTTATCCTTGTAGCTCTGCTGTATTTCCAGCTTCTTGTTTAACTCGCGGATTGTGTCAACCAGAGAATTGACCAGCTGCTTGTCGGTTGCGCCGGGAAGCCCCATGATTTTCGCAATCTGTGCGTATCTCGCCATGCAGGCTTTGGAATTATACTGGATTACGCTGGGAAGAAGGATGGCGTTGCAGCAGCCGTGCGGAATATGGAATACCGCGCCTGTTTTATGAGCAAGGCTGTGGGCAATACCGAGCAGCGCATTAGAGAATGCCATACCCGCCATGCATTGTGCGATATGCATTTTGCCGCGGGCTTCTACATCACCGTTATAGGAGCTGATTATGCTCTCATAGATATCGGAAATTGCTTTCAGAGCCAGCGCGTCGGAGAAATCGGAACGCGCGGAAGCAACGTAAGCCTCTATCGCGTGGGTCAGCGCGTCCATTCCGGTGTGGGCAGTCAGCATTTTGGGCATAGTCAGCGGAATATCCGTATCCAAAACCGCGATATCCGGTGTGATTTCAAAATCAGCCAGAGGATATTTGATATTAGTAGAATAATCGGTAATAACGGAGAAAGCGGTTACTTCGGAGGCAGTTCCGCTGGTAGACGGGATTGCCGCAAAGATCGCCTTTTTCCTGAGCTTCGGCATGGTAAACGGGTTCTTAATATCGTCAAAGGTTTTTTCCGGATACTCATAGAAAACCCACATTGCTTTCGCTGCGTCCATCGGGGAACCGCCGCCAATCGAAACGATTACGTCCGGCTCAAACTCACGCATTGCCTTCGCGCCATCAAATACACGCTCAATTGAAGGATCCGGCTCTACACCATCGTAAATTCTGGTCTCTAATCCGGCTTCTTTCAATACGTCTTCCAGTTTCTGCAAAAATCCGGTTTTTCTCATGGACTGCCCACCGGTTACAATAAATGCTTTTTTGTAGCCCTTCAAATTTTTCAGCTCACTGATCGCGTTCGGACCATAGTAAATATCTCTTGGTAATGTAAAACGTGCCATTATAATTCCTCCCATTCACATTGTTAAATTTGTGACAACCTTTTATACCGCTATACTACCATTTTATCGTCTACATTTCAAGTAAAATTATTACACCATATTTTGATGAATTAGCACCCGAAAGCGGATAATATTTTTTCCGCACATTTAATCCCATCCACTGCTGCCGAAACAATTCCACCCGCGTAGCCGGAGCCTTCCCCGCAGGGATAAAGCCCTTGAGCCGCGGCGGATTGCAGATTTTCTCCCCGGACGATTCGGACGGGCGAAGAACTGCGGCTTTCCACTGCCGTCAAGATTGCGTCGGGATAAGCGAAGCCGCGCAGACGCCGGTTCATCTGTAAAATCCCTTCGCGCATGGAATCCGTAATAAACTCCGGCAGACAGTCAGCCAGGTTACAAGGAGTGACGCCGGGGAGATAAGTTGGTTTTACCTCCCCAATTTTTTTGGAAGCGCGGTGATTTAAAAAATCCTCCACACGCTGAACGGGCGCATGATAAGCCCCTCCGCCAAGGCGAAACGCTCTTTCTTCCAGTCCGCGCTGAAATTCCATCCCGGCAAGCGGGTGCTCGCTGCCATAATCCGCCGGGTCAACACCGACCAAAAGGGCTGAATTAGCGTTTGCGCCGTCTCGCGCGAAATAGCTCATCCCGTTTGTTGCCAGCCGGTTTTCCTCGCTTGCCGCAGCGACTACCCTTCCGCCCGGACACATGCAAAAGGTATACACTCCCCTGCCGTTTTGAAGATGAACCGCAAGCTTGTAATCCGCCGCCCCAAGCCCGGGATGACCGGCAAATTTTCCGTATTGCGAAGCATTAATCAGATTCTGGGGATGCTCAATCCGTGCCCCGATGGAAAACGGCTTCTGAACCATGGGGATTCCCAAATTGTTTAGAAGCTGAAAGGTATCGCGCGCACTGTGCCCGATCGCCAAAACAAGGTGCTCTGTATCAACCCGATAGGAGGCGCCTTCCCAAGGCTTTGCTTCCACTCCCGCCACTTTTCCTTCTTTTATATAAATATTCTGTACCGCTGTTTCGAAATGGACCTCTCCTCCCAACGAAATGATGGTTTCACGAATATTCTTTACCGTCGTACCAAGGTAATCCGTACCGATATGCGGTTTTGCCATATAAAGAATTTCCTCCGGAGAGCCAGCCCGGACAAATTCCTCCAAAACCTTGCGCGTACGTTCATCCTTCGTGCCGGTATTCAGCTTACCGTCCGAAAAAGTGCCCGCACCGCCTTCTCCAAACTGAACATTGCTTTTCGGGTCTAATATGCCGGCTTCCCAAAATCGGTCTACCAGCTCCCCGCGTCTTTCAACGGAACAGCCACGCTCAAATACGATCGGCCGTTGTCCGGCCTGCGCAAGAATCAGCGCGGCAAAAAGACCGGCCGGCCCGAACCCGATAACAACCGGGCGAACAGAAAGCGGTCTACAACGCGGAATTTCATAATAATAAGAAATCGCATTTGTAATCTTAGGGTCCTTGATTTTATGGCTTAATTTGCAGTTCACTTCTACCGTACAGATAAAATGAACATCGTCTTTTTTCCGGGCATCAATCGATTTTTTGCAAAGCTTCAAGGACTCAATCGCCTTCGGGTCTACCTTCAGCCGCTTTGCGGCAAGCAGTTTCAAGTCTTTTTCCGTTCCATCCAGCGGCAGACAGATTTCTGATATTCGATACATTTTTTCACCTTTGTTCCATTAACGATTTTGCGGCAGCGCGTCCGGCTTGAATCCCGCTGCTCCAAGCCCAATGAAGATTATAACCTCCGCAGTCCCCGTCGATATTGCATAGTTCTCCTGCCAGATAAAGACCCGGACAGAATTCAGACTGAAGGTTTTCGTCCACTTCGCTCAGCGATACTCCTCCCGCCGTTACCTGCGCGTCCTTCCAGGAGAGCGTTCCGGTAACCGGGAAAATAAAATTCTTTACCGCGTTTGCGACAGCGGAAAGCTCCTTTAATTGAAGCTCTCGAGCCAGCTTCGGGGAATGCGGAAGCGTTTGCCGGATAATTTCCGCTCCTACCAGCTTGTTTACCATTCCGCTCAGCAGCTCCGCAGTCGGCAAGGTTTGTAATCCCTGTTTGCGATTTTTGAGAAATAAAAAAATTTGCTGCTCGCTGTATTCCGGCATTAGATCAAGCGAAACCTCTACCCTTTGAAGGGGAAGATTTTCCCCCGCCACACGCGACAATTCAAAAATGCAAATACCGGAAAGTCCGTTCTCAGTGAACTGCACCTCTCCGCTTACTGTTTTCACCTGTTTTCCGTTGATCAGCAAAGCTGCCTCGGCTGAATTTCTTGCGCCTTTGAGCGGCTTCGCCCGTTTGGGGTCTGTTTTGAGCTGTACCAAAGCCGGGTACGGTTTTACTATTCTGTGACCCAATGATTCGATAACCTTATAGCCTGACCCGTTGGCTCCAAGCTGCGGATACGCCATACCTCCGGTTGCGAGGATGACACGCTCCGCGCAGATACCGTCCTGTGCGGAAGCAAGGACAAAGCGTTTTGCATCCCTTTGTATCTTTGTAACGGTAAAATCACAGACAATTTCAATCCCATACCGGTCGAGCTGATACCGAAGGACATCCAAAACCGCAGATGCCTGAAGGCTATAAGGATAAACCCGCCCCTCTTCCCGTTCTCTGCAAAGCAATCCGAGCGATTCAAAACGCGCAAGGATATGCTGCGGCGTATATTCCTTCAGCATCAAATCCAGGCAGCTCACATCACCGTGATAATGTTCCTTTGAAACTAACAAATTGGTTAAATTACAGCGCCCGTTCCCGGTAGCCAGCAGCTTTTTTCCAATCCGTGAGTTTCCTTCCAGCACGACAATTTTTATTTTCCGGCGGTTTCCTTCTGCCTCCTGTGCAGCCGCGATTGCCGCCATCAAGCCTGCGGCTCCGCCGCCGACAATGGCAAGGTCATAGCTCTGTGACATTTCGCCCTCCGTCAAAGCACCAATTTTTTCAATCGGCGTTTCCGTAATAATCTATTTATAGTATAGCCTATTCCAGAAGAAAATCCAAGACCTCCCAGAAAAGGTCCCGCGCGTTTTTTCGGCTGTGTTTTTATTCCAAATATCCACCGCACTCCTTTGTTTCAATCGAGCAGGAGGCTGAGCATTCGCTGATTAGCCAACCTCTCACCACCATAAATACCGATCGATACACGGCGGTTTAACCGTATAAGTGCAGAAACCCGTACCGATCGCAGTAGTATCCCGCCTGTGTGATCCTTTTGTTTGTAATCGAAAGGTTGACTATAAAACGTGCACTCACCAGGCACACTACAAAAAACCGACATGCCGTAACATGCCGGTTTTTTGGTCGTTTCATTAAAAAGCTCATTGCTTGAGCAAACAATCTGCGCAGATGCCGTGGAACAATACTTCGTTGGAATCAACACGCAAATGATTTGTTGCGGCGACTTCTTCGTTTGCCTTATGGTCAACATACTCACCCGGAATGTCGATTACTGCGCCGCACATTGAGCAGACAAAATGGGTATGCGGATTTATATTGCCGTCAAACCGCTCCTGCCCGTTCACTATCCCAACACTAATAATCGTTCCATCATCCTTAAACTGAGATATATTGCGGTAAACCGTTCCAAGACTCAAATCCGGATATGACGCTTTCAACTGCTGATAGACCCAATCTGCGGTCGGGTGGATTGTTGTGCAGCGAATAACGTTCAAAATGGCTTCCCGTTTTCTGCTGTAATTTTGCTTCACTTCATCACCTCTCTTAGTAATGATAATTATTACTATATTTATCATTATATTATCATTTATCATTCAATTTGTAAAGAACTTTATCCAATGCTCTTCGAAATAGTCCGTTTTGCTCATAAGTAACGGAAATCAGGAATCAGATTCACTCCGACGTTACATAATAGTAGAGCATGTATGCAAACCGGAAAACGATAGGTATTTTTAATTTTCGATGGAGACAGCGACAATGAACAAAAAATTATTGAAAGAATATCTTCAGATATCGGCAAGCACACTTTTAGTGGTAATCGGGATGTATTTTTTTAAATTTCCGAACAATTTTACTTTTGGCGGCGTTACCGGACTTTCCGTAGTTTTAGCCAGAATATCTCCGATTTCGCCCAGTACGGTAAATTTAATTTTAAACATTGTTCTTCTGGTTGTGGGATTTCTTTTTCTCGGGAGCAGCTTTGCCGTAAAAACAGTTTACTTCAGTTTGCTGCTTTCCCTGTCGCTTTCCGCGCTGGAATATCTGTATCCGATTAAACAACCGTTAACGGACCAGCCCTTGCTGGAGCTGATTTTCGCAATTGCGCTTCCCGCGTTTGGTTCGGCTGTGTTATTCAACATCGGAGCTTCCAGCGGAGGAACCGATATTGTGGCGATGGTACTGAAAAAATACACAAACGTTGACATTGGGCGCGCCGTATTAATCAGCGACTTTTTCATTACTCTTTCCGCCTGCTTCATTTTTGATATTAAGACCGCTTTGTTCTCTTTCCTTGGTCTTTTAGCCAAATCGCTTGTGATTGACAATGTGATTGAAAGCATCAATCTGGCAAAATACTTCAACGTGGTCTGCTCCGAGCCCGAAATCATCTGCGATTTTATCGTAAACAAGCTGCACCGAAGCGCCACTGTGTGCGAGGCCAGGGGAGCCTTTTCCCATTCGAGCAAATTTATTATTTTTACCGCCATGCGTCGTTATCAGGCAGTTCAGCTTCGCCAATTTATCCGGAAAGTAGAGCCCGGAGCTTTTATCCTAATCTCCAATACCAGCGAGATTATCGGCAAGGGCTTTCATGATTAGAGGCTGATGCCCCCCTCTTTTCTTGTATGCAAAGGGATAAAGGTACTTGAGTCTCCGACTGTTCGGCGGACTCAAATACCTTTATCGAAGGAGAAGTAGTTGTAAGCATTTTAATTTATAAATTTGCTCCGTTCTTCTCTATTACTTCTTTGTACCAGTACGCACTATCCTTTGGAATACGGTTTTGCGTCTGATAATCAACATAAATTAAGCCAAAGCGCTCGTTATATCCGCTTGCCCATTCGAAGTTATCCATGAGCGACCATTGGAAATAGCCCAGAATATCAATTCCCTCATCCGCTGCTTTTTTCAGCGACAGCAGATAGCGGTGCAAAAAATCAACCCGATTGGGGTCGTGCACTTTTCCGTCGAGTGAGACCGCGTCGTGAGCCGACATTCCATTTTCGCTGATGATGATTGGCTTTTTATACTCTTCATACAGAAATTTTGTATACCAATACATACATTCCGGCGAAACAGGCCACGACATTGCCGTTCTTCGGAAGCCTGCCGGAAAAAGTACATTCTTCCAGCCGCTGCCCTCCTGCTTCACACAGGTAGAATGATATACATTCAGCGCGAATACATCAAGCGGCTGCTGAATTAATTCCATATCCCCCTGTTGTATCTCCGGCATCACATCCGCAAATTTTTCTCTGCAAATAGCCGGATATTCGCCTTTAAAAATCGGATCGCTCCAGAATTTCACACTGAAAATCGCGTCATAGCAGTTATCGGGAACACTCAAGGTCGCCTTCCTGGCCGCCTCGATATCTCCGGCAGATTCAGTCAGCGGTGTACAGACACGCCCGTTCTGCGCGATGCCGATTTTTAAATCGCTGCCACCGTATTTACGCAGAGCTTTCACCGCGCGGCCATGCGCCAAAAGCATATGGTGAGCCACCAAAAAATTGTCGGAATCAGAAAGCCGTAAGCCCGGAGCGTGAATCCCG
>JAEZWL010000223.1 GCA_023420245.1 Bacillota bacterium
CGTATCACCGGTTATGTAGATCACTGTAATTCCTCCATTAAATTCTTACAAATTATGAACAATTTGAAACTTCACTTTATCTTTTACCGATTTACTGTTATACTTTATAAATGACGGAATCAAATGAATCCGTCATCTTATTTATCTTTATCATATCACATTGGAGGCAAAAGTTCCATGCTAAAAAAATTACTGCTATCGCTTAGTATTCTTACCGCGATATGTATTTCGATTACACCCGTCCCGGCCAAGGCCGCTGCGTTTAATATTGATTTTGCCACAAATTCCGCCGCAATTGAATTGGTAAATATGGACACGGATACCATCGTGTACCAAAAAAGCAGTGCGGAACGCCGGGAGCCAGCATCCACAACGAAGATTATGACTTATATTATTGTAAGCGAACATATCAAAGACCTTGACGGCACAAAAATCACGGTTAGCAAATCCGTTGTAAACAAGCTGCTCGGAACCGGCAGCTCGCTTTCCGGCATTAAGGAAAACGACGTGCTGACCGCCTATCAGCTTCTGAACTGTATGCTCGTTCCAAGCGGAAACGACGCTGCTCTGGTTTTGGCGGACTATGTCGGAAACGGCGATGTGGACGCTTTTGTTGAAATGATGAACCAGAAAGCGAAGGAGCTTGGCTGTACCGGAACACATTTTGCGAATCCGCACGGTCTTCATGATGATGACCATTATACCACTGCCAGCGATCTTGCGAAAATAACGAAATACGCGATGAGCCTTCCTCACTTTACCGATATTTCCTCCCAGACCCGCTATACCTACAAGCCGGCAGGCGGACCGGATGCCGCTAAAAACAGAACACTGTCTACGACCAACTATCTGATCGATAAGAATGCACTGGGTGGAAAATATTTTTATACGTATGCAAGAGGGATCAAAACCGGTCATCATGATCAATCCGGTTATTGTCTGGTTTCTTCCGCCACAGCGTACGGCTACACGTATTTATGCGTTGCCCTTGGTTCGCCGGACATTGATAAAAACGGCAAAGAAATTGCCTCCCGCGGTGAAATGATTGATACCGCAAACTTATTTCGATGGGCGTTTCTGAATCTGGAGCTAAAACCCATTCTGAACGGACAGGACTCCGTTGGTGAAATTAAGCTGAATAACGCATGGAACAAGGATAAGCTGCTTTTGATTGCCGGTAAAAACTACTCCGCCATGCTGCCAAAGAATGTTTCTACAAGCAGCGTTATTATTACCAAGGATATTCCGGGCAGCATCGACGCCCCTGTAAAAAAAGGACAGAAGGTCGGAACGGCTACCTTGAGCTACGCCAATCAGAAGCTTGCCACTGTTGACCTTATTGCTTCAGAAAGCGTGGAACGCAGCGAGCTGCTCAGCTCGGCGAATCTGGTCAAATCCATTTTTACCTCGGTCTGGTTCCTTGCGATTGTGGGGCTGATCGTCTTGCTGGTGGTCATTTATATTATTCTGGCTTTGATTTACAACCGAAAGAAAAAGAACTTAAGGAAAGTAAAAAAATATAGAAAAATGTAATTTGTTTTATTGGCATCTTTCGCCTGCCTATGCTGCGGAAGGTGCACTTTTTTTGCACGCACACAAATCATACACTTTTTTCAGAGCTTCTTCTTTTCAGCGCAGTTTCGTTGTTTACCCGATAACACTCAGCAGTCTCTCAGTGGTACAATAGTTAACCCCCGGCTGTGCCGGGGGTTCTTCATATTCGGGCAAAGTCCTGTTTTGCTGGCTACGCCTCAAGGCTCTGGGGGCTTTCTCACACTTGCAACGGTGCTTCTCACTCCCTACCCCTCCCGCACAGTAAGCAAATTGAAAATCGGGAGTAAGCTTGTGCGGAAGGGGACCGATACGGGAGGGGCTGCGCCCTCTCCCTGCCAAAGCCGTTCGCGTTTCATGAAACCGCCTATGTTGCTTTGAAAACATAACCCGAAGGATTGTAGATAAGGTTCAGGTTCATTTTTGCTCACCGCTAACGCTTTTTTGAATTCCCGGCATAGCCGGGAGTTTTCAAAGTATAGCAAAAAAATCCCCACTGTATAAACAGCAGGGATTTTATCATTACGTAATAAGTAAATTACTTTACTTCTACTTCAGCGCCAGCCTCAACAAGCTTTGCTTTGATTGCTTCAGCGTCATCCTTGGAAGCACCTTCTTTAATCGGCTTCGGAGCACCGTCAACAACTTCTTTTGCTTCCTTCAGGCCAAGACCGGTGATCTCGCGAACAACCTTGATAACCTGGATCTTGTTAGCGCCGGCGGCCTTCAGAATTACGTCGAACTCGGTCTTCTCTTCAGCAGCAGCAACAGCAACCGGAGCGGCAGCAGCAACAGCTACCGGAGCAGCAGCGGAAACGCCGAACTCTTCTTCGAGAGCCTTTACGAGCTCAGAGAGCTCAAGAACGGTAAGCGCCTTAACATCTTCAATTAACTTTACAACTTTATCAGACATGGTTAGTAACCTCCAAATTTTTATTTAATTTAAAATAAGACTTATGCGTTGGCGGCCTGCTTCTCCGCAATAGCGTTCAAAGCGACAACCAAACCCTTCATTGTGCCATTCAGCACGGTAACAAAGCCTGTAATCGGGGCATTCAAGCCGCCGAGTGCTCTTGCGACCAAAACTTCCTTTGAAGGCAGTGCAGCAAGATCTTTAACGCCGTTAACATCAATTGCTTTGCCGTCAATAAAACCGGCCTTCACTTCAAACTTCTTGTTTGTTTCTGCAAACTTGGAAAGGATTTTTGCGCCGGAGACGTAATTATCCTTGCTGAATGGGATAGCGGTCGTACCTTCCAGAACATGGTCAAGACCTTCGATTCCGGCATCTTTAAACGCAAGCTTGAGTAAAGTGTTCTTTACGACCATGTATTCGTCGCCTGATTCACGCAGCTCTTTACGAAGCTTGGTATCTTCGGCAACAGTAATACCCTTGTAGTTTACGATAACACCGGTGCATGCAGTCTTAAGGCTCTCAGCGAGAGCGGCGACCACCTGCTTCTTTTGTTCCAATATCTTTTCACTTGGCAAATATATTCACCTCCATCCGTTGGATTGCGGCGCGATAAATAAAAAGCCCTTCCCGTTTACCGCGGGAAGGGCGTAAAGACACATAAATGCATCGTACGGCCTCTATCCTCGGCAGGCTGGGGGAAACCCATTACGCAAACGCGCCTGCTGTCTTTGAATAAAGTACAGCGTATATTATATTATCACAGACCACTGATCCTGTCAAGCGGCAATCAACCAACCTTATTCGGGTTGATTCTGACGCCGGGGCCCATGGTTGAAGCAACAACGCAGCTTCTGATATACTGACCTTTGGATGCAGACGGCTTTGCTTTCACAATCGCACCAAGCAATGCGTCAAAGTTCTCGAGCAGCTTCTCGCCGCCGAAGGAAACCTTGCCGATTGAGCAGTGGATGATGTTTGTTTTATCGAGACGATACTCAATCTTACCGGCTTTCGCTTCAGTAACAGCTTTGCCGATATCGCGGGTAACCGTACCGGCCTTCGGGTTCGGCATTAAGCCGCGGGGGCCCAAAACCTTACCTAAGCGACCGACAAGTCCCATCATATCCGGAGTCGTGATGAGTATGTCGAAATCCATCCAGTTTTCGCTCTGGATTTTCTGTAC
>JAEZWL010000226.1 GCA_023420245.1 Bacillota bacterium
ATCTTACACACCGGGGGCATAGCCTGCGGCGCGATTTTTACAAGATCAAGATTTTGCTGGAACGCCTTTTCCAACGCCTGCGCTGATGTCATCAAGCCAAGCTGGGAACCGTCCGAACCAATTACGCGCACCTCTCTGTCACGAATCTCTTCGTTGATCTGAAGTTCCTTGTTGCTAATAGTTAAGCACCTCCAAAACACGTTATCTGTTAATAATTAAAGCGCGGGCAGAATTTCCGCCCGCGCACAATACGACTAAACCACTCTCACCGAGTAATTTCAAGTATTGACCTATGACGGACGAAACCTCACAGGTGTGAGCATAATCATGCTCCGCTTTGTTTTACTAAGCTAGTTTATCAGCATTTACAGCATTTGTCAAGAATTAATTTGATACAACGGCATTTAATCCAAACGAATAAAGCAGACAGGAGGAAACCTTCTTGCCGGTACACTGCTCCAACGCCAGTTTATACAAATCAAGCTGAGCGTGATACCGTTCCCAAAGCTCCGCCGCATCCGAGGCTTTATCCGTTTTATAATCAACGATGACGATGGAGCCGTTCTCTTCAAACGCGCAGTCAACCGCGCCCTGAAGAAGCACAGGCTCATCTTTCAGTTCTCCGGTCAGCTCGTGCTTTATGTCTCCGGCGGTGATTTCAACCGTGAACCGGTACTCCCGCAGTACGCTGCCGGAGGTAAGAATCCTCTTCGCCAGATCACTTTGAAAAAAGACGCGAACGCGTTCCAAATCCACCGCACTCGCCTGTTCTTCCGTGAGATACCCTTCGTTTCGCAGGCGGTCAAGCTCCTTCTGCGGATTTGCGGAGGCTTTTTCATAATCCGCAAACTGCATATAAGCGTGCAGTGCCGTTCCCCGTTCCGCCGGGGTCAATCCTGTTTGATAGAGAAACGCCGGGCGGGAAATCACGGCAAATTCCGCAGAAAACGCGCGCGACGCGAGGTCGGAGGCGGCGACCTTTGCCTGAATTCCCCGTAAAGCGGCATATGGATAGGCGTAATCAATATTCTCCAGAATTTCAGCCTTTATCCGCTCGCTTGGCTCGGGGGCAGACGCCACGGGCTGCTTCGTTCCTTCTTCATAATCCTTCGGCGGATAAACCAGATTGATATTCCAGCGCTCTTTCGCGTTTACGGTGATTCCGGGCAGTGCTCCGGCAAGGTCGCGCAGCTTTGCCCCGCTGGGGTGGCGCAGGGCGCAAAGCAGCAGCCAGTCGGAAATACAGGAGGCGCTGCGAACCACATAGGGTGGTATCCGGCTTTCCTCCGTGAGGCTGGTCGCCAGCTTGCCGAGCGTTTTTGCCGCATCCTTGACCGTAGTCACTAAAATCAGCTTTTCCTTTGCCCGCGTCATCGCGACATACAGTACGCGGAGCTCCTCGCTCATCTCGCTGCGATCCAGCTCCAGCGCAACTGCTTCGCGCGGCATCGTTGTGTACCGGCAGAAGGTTTCCGCATCCCTCAGCTTAACACCCAGCCCTAAATCCGGGTGTAATAGGACATCTGAATTTTCTTTATTGAAGCGTCTGGAGCATCCCGCCAGGATACATACGGGGAATTCCAGACCTTTTGAGCGGTGGATACTCATTATCTTTACCACGTTTGCCGCTTCGCTTATGGTGGAAGCCGGAGCGAGGTCGGCATTGTTCTTTTGCAGACGGTCAATAAACCGGATAAAGCCCGATAGCCCGTTATAGCCGGAGGCCTCATACTTTTTCGCGTATTCCAGCAGCAGCCGGAGGTTTGCCAGCCGAAGCCCGCCGTTTGGCATAGACTGCGCCAGATTCAAGTAACCTGTCTTTTCATACACCAGATTAATCAGCCGGTCGGAAGGCATGGTGGCTGCCAGCAAACGGAATTCTTCCATTTCACGCAGAAAATCGGCGGCACGGGAATTTCCCTCCTGCGCGGCGGAAACCAGCGCAAGATACAGGGAGCCGTTTCTGGAGCGCACGCGGATATCCGCCGTATCATCCGCCGTAAAGCCGTAAATCGGGCTCATCAGTACAGCCAGAAGCGGAATATCCTGAACCGGGTTGTCAATCACGCGGAGCAGGGATAATACCACACGAACCTCAGCGGCGGCAAAAAAGCCGCCCGCAGTTTCCGCCCAGGCCGGAATTCCCAGAAGATTCAGCTCCCGGGCATATTCATGCGCGTATTTGTTTGCGCTCCTGAGCAAAATGCAAATATCATGATAGACAATCGCGCGCTGTTTTCCGTTCTGGGTAACGGTTTCGCTTCCGCTTGTCATTTCATAGATCAGTTCGGCAATGTGGCGGCTTTCCGCAGCGATCATTTCGTTTTCATCCTCCGAGGCGGATAAGTCAATAATATCCAGCCTTGTTGACGGCTCCTCCACGGGAGGATAATCCGCGCCGGGAACCAGCTCCTCCGCCCGCGTATAATCCAGCTCGCCCGTCTGCCGGCTCATCAGCTGGCGGAAGGTGAAATTCACCGCGTCGGTAACGCCGGAACGGCTGCGGAAATTCCGGTCGAGCACCACGCACGCCGGATATGCATTTTTACCCCGGTCGTATTCCGGATACCATTCACGGCGGTCGAGAAAAATCTGCGGCATGGCTTGACGAAACCGGTAGATGCTTTGTTTTACGTCGCCGACCAGAAACAAATTCTGTTCATCCCGGGAAATTGCGCGGAATATCCTGTCCTGCGCTTCGTTGGTATCCTGATACTCGTCTACCATCACTTCATCGAAGCGGGCGGATAGCTCCGCCGCTTCCAACGTCTGCTCCAACCCGGCATCCGTATCCCGAACCAGAAGCTTCAGCGCCCAGTGCTCCAGGTCACCGAAATCGGCGGCGCGGCGTTCCGCTTTCAGCCGGTCCAGCTCTTCCCCGAATTTGACGGTAACCTCAAAAAGCTTCTCCACAACCGGTGCAAGACGGGCGATATCCTCCAGACACTGCTCGGCGGTATCGCTGAACAGCGCCGCCAGTTTCTTCACGGTGGCCTGCATCTCCTTGCGGGAAGCCGTCAGTTTATTTTTCAGCAAATCTCCGTCGTAGCCCCTAAGAGGCTTTAACCGAAGAAATTCAAAGCGGTTGGCTTCTACGGAGAGTCGGTTCCAATCCCCTGCTTGCGCCGCTGTTTTCAAGCTCTTGAGTCCGGCTAAATCAGAAGAAAAACCGTCCGAATAGGCTTTGGCAATCGCGGCGTCTTCCTCCATCAGTCTGATGGCATTCTCGGTTAACGAGATGCAGTAATCCACCGCGTCACCGGCAAAATTCAGGATCGTTTTTCCCCACACGGTATCCGACGTGGAGCCGGAGGGATGGTACATCTCCGCTTTTTGGGCAAGCCAGCGCTTCGGGAACGGATGGGAACGGACAAAATCGTAAAGATTGTTAATTGTGCGGATAATTCTGTCGTCGTCGCGCCCGGACGCGAACGCCTCGACCAGACTGAGAAACACCGGGTCGTCCCGCGTGTAGTAATCCTCCAGAACCGTATTGACCGCGTCGCCGCGAAGCAGATTCATTTCGTTGTCATCCAGAATACGGAAATCCGGGGAAATTCCCAGCTTGTAAAAATTCTCCTTAATGATTTCGCTGCAAAAGCTATGGATTGTACTGATATGCGCCCGCGTGAGCAGAATCTGCTGCCGCTGAAGCCTTATGTTGAACGGGTCGGCCTCCAGCAGCCTGGAGATTTCTGAGGCAATCCGGCTGCTCATCTCTGCCGCGGCTGCCTTGGTAAAGGTCACAACAAGCAGACGGTCGGCATCCGTCGGGTTGTTTTCGTCGGTAATGCGCTCCATAACGCGCTGAACAAGAACTGCCGTTTTCCCCGAACCAGCGGCAGCGGAAACCAGTAAAGTACCGTCGCGCGCACTGATGGCATCCTGCTGGCTGTCGGTCCATTTTCGTCCGCTCACAGCTGCTCCCCTCCCTTACCGGTCAACTCCCGAATAACCTCGTCTCTGTCCCATTTCTGCATTTCTCTTGTCGGGTCGTCCTTTTCATGACCGCAGACAGGTGAATACGGGCACCATTCACAGGCATTATAATCACCGGAAAGCGGCAGCGCGGAAACATCTCCGTTGTGAAGCTCCTTTGCCATTGCACCCGTCAGACCTTTGATATGGCGCAGAACACCTGCCAGTTCATCCGGGGATACAACATGATCGGTTTTAGACGGAACGCCGTTTTTTAACGCTACCGGTATGTATTTGCCCTGCCCGCTGTGCTCCATTGCGGCAATGATCTCCGCGTCGTCCACAACAAGACCGTCCATTCTTAGCTTTTTATCTGCTTCCGCCTTGACCTTCTCCGGCTCCGTGCCCCTTGCGGCGGAAATCGCCGGACGGTTTGCGGGCATATACAGAACACCGGCGGGGCTTACTTCTCCGTAACGGCTCCCCGCGTTTTCCAGCAGGGCGGCAAGATAAATCAGCATCTGCATATTGACGCCGTAGATCACATCGGACAGCTTGAATTCCTTGTGCCCCGTTTTATAATCGATCACACGAAGATAATTGACATGATCCCTTGTAAGGAAATCAACACGGTCAATTTTGCCGTCGATTTCCACCGTGCCTCCGTCCGGAAGCGGGATTTTCAGCGGTTCAATTCCGCCGTACCCGACGGGCAGCTCAAAATCCACCGGCTCAAACTCGCTTTGCGCCAGTTCCTCCGCGATATGATATGCAACCACGCGCGCGGAATCGACGATGCGGGAAAACAGATAGGCAAAGCGCGGCGTTTTATTTTGGACACCGCCCATCCTTGCATCCACATATCGGTATAAAAGGGATAGGATTGTGTTCCGGAACTCCTCCGGCGCCATTTCCAGAATTTTCTGACTCCCGATATCCCGGAACAGGTGTTCCAGCAAATAGTGCATCAGGCTGCCGTATTCCAGCGCGTCGATCTCCGCTGTTCTGCGCTCTTTCGCGTTTAGGCCGTAACGGCAGAAATACTGAAAACGGCAGAGATAGAATTTTTCGATCTGCGTCGCGGATACATGCATATCCGACCCAAACAGCGCCCGTGCTTTCGAATGCTCTTCAAACACGGCGGGGCGCTTGTTCGCCGCGCGGTCAATCGCTTTCAGGCGGTAAGTTTCGCCGCGTTCCTGAAACAGGCGCTTCAACGTCGCGGAGAGAACGGTATTGTGCGTCCACTGCTGCGCCATCAGTTCAAAGGCGGGTTCCTGCGCGTTTGCAAAATAAGTCTGCGGCAGCAGCAGTTCATTGAGTACCGGGACGTTTTTTAAAACGGAGCAGGCTTCCCCCGGGATGGAGGAGGGGGTATTCGGCTTTCCCTCCTCATTGGAAACCGGATAAGAGATAAAAAGCTTTTGGGAAGCGGCACTCATTGCGGAGTAGGCCAAAAAGCGTTCCTGCACCGCCGTACCCTCTAAAGTATCATTTAGAGGAAGACCGAGCTGAATCAGTTCTCTGCGCTCCCCGTCGCTGAACACACAGTTGTTCCCCGGGGCGAGCGGAAACTGCCCCTGCGCCGTCCCGATCAAAAAAACCACCTTCGGCGCCGCAGGACGTGTCCGATCCGCCGCGCCAACAGTGACCTCATCCAATCCCTGCGGGATGCTTGCCATGTTATTGGAAAGGATAACCAGCTGCAACAACTCGGCATAACGGGTATGCGCTACCGCGCTGCCGCGCAGCACCAGTGCCGTCTGGTCGAGAATTTCCATCAGCAAATCCCACAGGCGAAGCTGCCGGTCGGCAAGCTCCGGTTCGCCGCATTCCGAAAGGCGCGACGCCAGCGCTTTCAGGTGCTCCGGCACCTTGATTTCCATCAGAAGCCGGTACACAGCGGCCGACATGCCCTCGCCGTCCACATTTTTAATATCGGCGGCAAAACGGAGCAGCGGCGAAACAGCCGCCGCGCGGCTTACGTTGATTTCCTGAAGCTGCCGTTTGTCCTTTTCTGTCATTTCCTGCGAAAAGCCCTGCGGATGCTCCGTCCATTCTTCCTTCCACTTTTTCCCCGAAATATTCCAGACAAACACATAGTTTTCCAGCTGGGAAATCGCATTGGTGTCCAGACCTGCCAGCCCGGTTTTCAGGTAAGAAAACAGATCATCGGAGGAGAAACCGGATTTCACAACGCGAAACGCCGACAGCACGAGGCGCATCAGAGGCTCCGCTTCGATTGCCTGCGGCTTGTCCATAAAATATGGGATTTGTCTGCGCTCCAGGGCGATATCGAGAATTCCGCGGTAGCTGTCTGTGGAGCGGGCAATCACGGCAAAATCACGGTAGCGGTAATGCTCGTGAATCACCAGATTCCGGATGGTGGAAGCAACAAAAGCGGCTTCGTCATAAGCGTTTTTCGCTTCATACACCGTAACGTCGCTGCTTCCGCAATCCGAGCCCGTGCGGTCAAAACGATACGCGCCCGCCTCCAGCCGCGCAAGGGCTTCGCTTTCAAAGCGTCTTCCGCTTTTTAGCAGAACCGGAGCCGCAATTTTAATGTTGTTTTCCTGCGCCATACGCACTAGAATCCTTCCGGTACGGCGAATCAGCGAGAAAAGCCCCATCCCGCACTCGGGGTCGTCGAGCCGGTCGGTACACAGGGTTACCATCATATCCTCCGCCTGTGTGAGAATCCGGTCAATAATCTGATATTCCTGTACCGTAAAGCTCTGAAAAGAATCCACGGCTACCGTATATCCCTCGAAGAAACGGTTCTGCGCGAGAATTTTTTGTACTCTTGTGAGATCATCAAGGGGGTCGACATAGCTTTGAGTCACCAGCGCGTCGTAGGCAGAGAGGATGAGGGAGATTTCGGACGTTTTCCGGCGGAGCGTATTCTGTGGCAGCGTCCGCGCCGCCTGTTCCAAATCAACCGGCGTTACGCCGCACATTTTTAATTCGGTTGAGACAGAAAGCATCCGGCTGATCAGCTCGGTGCTTTCCGCGCTTTTTCGGAAAAATTCAAGCTGCTCCTTCACCTGCTCCAGCGCAAGGCTCATGAAGATACTGCGTCCGCCATCATCCAGCCTTCTGCCCGCCGAACCGCCGTATTCGCGAAACACCGCGTCGGCCAAACGGGTAAAGCTGGTAACCAAGACCCGCTGGGCATCCTTTGCACCCAACAGCCGAAGCATGGCGCGCTCATTTTCAAAGGAGGCCTGCTCCGGAACAATCAGCATCAGCTTTTTTTGCGTATTCTCCGCCAGATTTTTCAGTTCAGAACGTAAAGATTCCGTTTTGCCGCTGCCAGCGCGGCCCAAAAGAAAACGCAGCATCTATGCTCCCCCGTTTCAGTTCCATATGGTACTGATTATAGCATAGATACTGCGCGGAAAAAAGTGCAGGTTAACCTGCGGGACAATTTTGGGACTCCGGCTTGACGACAATTGCTTTGCCGTTACCCTTCCCGCCATTCTGCAATCCCTGAAAGTAGCTCTTTAATTCTTCATAAATCTCCACGGATTTAAACTTGATCTCGAATTCGCCCTTGCCCTGCACGATCTGTAGCTGGTTTTGATTGAGTACGTCGCTCAGCTCCTTCGGCTCCTCTGCCGCCGGCAGGCACATCGCCGGGTAAATCACACACCACCAGTTATGCCCCTCAGCCTTGCCGATCGTTACCCTGAGCGCGTCGTAATTCCCCGCAGGCATCGTTACGGTATTGTATTCACGCGTATTAAAATACATATTCGTCAATTCAACATTGACCGGATACTGATAACCCTGCTTTTTTATTTCATCCACAGCAACTGCTTTGATGTGCTCCAGATTTTTCGCTGCCATCGTCTCCGCCTGCTCCCTGTCGGTTGCGGAACCCAGCATTCCGGAGCATTCGGTCAAAATCCGATCCCGTACCTTCAGTTTTAACGCCTGGTCCTCAGCGGAATCCGAATTTGCCAGAATATGCAGGCGAAGCACCCGGTTTGATATATCCTCACATCCGGCGGTTAACCCGGTAAAAGAAAACAGAACGGTCAGAATGAATGCCAGTAAAATTGCCTTTTCAATAAGCTTCATATGTAATCCCCTTTGCTTTTTTGCATGGGGATTATTGCCCTAAAAACTAATGATTATACACACTTTTCAAAATTTTATGTTATAATAATTCAAACTCATAAAATAAAGAGGGATTGAAATGCAGCAGATTTTAAAATCGGGTTCTTATTCTGTTCTCATTCATAATCCAGTCTGTATCGCCTTGGCGGCTGGATTGGTTCTTTATTTGATCTGCCTGTTTTTGTTTTTTCACCATAAAAGGCCGCTACAAAAATTTTATCTGGCAATCCTGTTTCTTTATTTGACGGTAATCGCTTTTCTTGCCATTACGATTACACCGCCGGGCACCTGGCACCCCAGCGCCAAAGCCACCGCCCAAATTATTGATAAAATCGAGTGGGTTCCGTTTGTTTCATCCGCAAATATGCTGAATCATTCCATTCGCACCGGAAACTACAACGCGTTTATCAGGATTATCGGAGGTAACTTTGTCGTACTGATGCCGCTTGGTGTTTTTCTTCCGCTGATTAATCCAAAATTCCGGCTGGGACGGATGACGCTGGTCGCAATCCTCGTTCCGGTCGGAATTGAAAGCACACAGCTGATTTGCAATATTCTGATGGGTTCCGCTGTTCGTTATGTTCAAGTCGAGGACGTAATTCTGAACGGCGCGGGATGCCTGCTGGCTTATGTGATTTTTGCCGGTCTGCATAAACGTTTCAAACCAAAAGCAAGAAAGGGTCTCCGAAGAGCTTAACATTCAGGGCAGTCACAGCAATTGCTGCGGCTGCCCTGAATGTTTTATGTATAGCAATTGACTATATATTGTTTACCGGTTCGCAAAGGAACACATCCGAATAAAGACCCGTCAATGCTCCCTTGCAGGCAATCGCCTTTTGTTCATCTTCAAAAATACCGAAAACAGCGGAGCCGCTGCCCGACATGCACGAACCCAGCGCACCCATGGAATTCATTGCTTCTTTGATGCGGGTCACCTCATCCAGTTTCATCACCTGCTCAAACCCGTTGCCAAGCCCGGAAGCTACCGCGCGCAAATCGGAGCGGCGGACTGCATCAAGCATCGGGTCGGTATATGAGGTGAGAGAAGCCTTCGAAGCGTCTGCCAGTGCAAAAGCCTGTTTGGTATCCACCCCGATCAGCGGTTTGCAGATCACAATATGGCAGGGCTTCAAAGACGGCAGAGGGGTGAGAGCTTCCCCGATTCCCTCCGCAAGAGCCGTACCTCCCAGAATACAAAACGGCACGTCCGCACCGACTTTAACGCCGATTTCGCAAAGGATTTCTTTGCTGTACTCAGTATGGTATATTTCATTCAGCGCAAGCAGAACCGCAGCGGCGTCCGAGCTGCCGCCGCCAAGTCCCGCCTGAGAAGGAATTCTTTTTTCAATTTGAATTGCAATATCTGGCTTCAGCCCAGCGCAGTCAAAAAACAATTCCGCCGCCTGATAAGCGGTATTTTCTCTGCCGCAGGGAACATCATTCCTTGCACAGGCAACCTGAATCCCCGGCTCTTCTCTGGTAAGAAAAATTCGGTCGCACAGGGACACCGACTGCATTACCATGCGCAGCAAATGATATCCGTCCGCCCGTTTCCCCGTGATATCAAGAGTCAGATTAATTTTTGCATACGCATTGATCGAAAACGGCATAAGACCTCCAATTGTGATTAACCAAGTAACTCCCGGCACAGCCGGGAGTTGTTGTATGATATTTAAAGTGACTTTAAAAAATGCTCAATACGGGAAAGCGCTTCCGTGATATGTTTAATGGAATAGGAATAGGATACACGCACATAGCCCTCGCCGCATTCCCCGAACGCAGGACCCGGAACAACAGCTACGTGCTCGGAATAAATCAGCCGTTTGCAGAATTCCTCGGAAGAGAGCCCGGTGCTCTTGATGCAGGGGAACACGTAAAACGCTCCTTCTGGTTCAAAGCAGGTAAGTCCGAGGGAATTGAAGCCGTCTACAATCAATCGGCGGCGCATATCGTACTGCTCGCGCATATAATCAATATCGCTGTCTCCGTTTTTTAACGCTTCCGTCGCTGCGTACTGCGCCATCGTCGGCGCGCTCATGATGCCAAACTGATGCAGCTTTGTCATTTGACTGATGATTTCCTTCGGTCCGACCGCGTAGCCGAGACGCCAGCCGGTCATGGCGAACGCCTTGGAGAAGCCGTTGACAACCACCGTACGTTCCTTCATTCCCTCAATCGCGGCAAAAGAAACGTGCCGGGTATCGCCGTAGGTCAGCTCGCTGTAAATTTCATCGGACAACACCATGAGATTGTGTTCACGGACAACCTCCGCGATTTCATTCAAATGCTCGCGGCGCATTACGGCGCCGGTCGGGTTATTGGGGAACGGAAGAACCAAAAGCTTTGTATTCGGCGTGATTTTTTCCCGCAGCTCCTGCGCCGTCACACGAAACTTATCTTCCTCCTTTGTTTCAATGATAACCGGCTTGCCGCCCGCCATTTCGGTCAGCGGAACATAGCAGACGAAGCTTGGCTCCGGAATCAAAACCTCGTCGCCCGAGTTAACCAAACAGCGAAAGCACAAGTCGATTGCCTCGCTGCCGCCCACGGTCACGACCACATCGGTATTCGGCTCGTATTCCGTATGATAGCGGCGTTTCAGCCAGCGGCAGATTTCCTCTCTGAGCTCCATAAAGCCGCGGTTCGGCGAATACCAGGTCTTTCCGTCTTCGAGTGTTTTAATGCCTTCCTGCCTTACATGCCAGGGAGTTGAAAAATCCGGTTCGCCGATCGAAAGGGAAATCACATGATCCATCTCGTTGGCGATATCAAAGAAGCGGCGGATTCCGGAGGGCTTCATCCGTTTTACCTCTTCGTTGAGCACACTTTGGTAATCAATCACAGAGAACACTCCTTCTCTCGTCCTTATCCTCATCCGGATTCAGGATTACTCCGCCGTCCTTATAACGGGTCAAAATAAAATGAGTTGCCGTGGAAAGCACGGAATCCAGCGTGGAAAGGCGGCGCATAACAAACATGGCAATTTCCTGCATACTGCGGCCGTGTACCTTGACCGCCAGATCGTAGCCGCCCGACATCAGATAAACGCTCTCCACTTCCTCAAACTGCATAATACGGTTCGCTATCTCATCAAAGCCGCGATCGCGCTTTGGGGAAACGCGGAGCTCAATAAGCGCGCTGGCTTTGTTTTCATCTACTTTTTCCCAATTGATCAACGCCTTGTACCCGCGAATAATCCCAGCTTTTTCGTACGCGGCAATCGCTTCGGCAACCTCACTCTCCGTCTTGTTTAACATCACCGCAAGCTGTGCAGCGGAAAGACGCGCGTTTTCATCCAATAAAGTTAATAAACGATCCATAATACAAGTCCTCCAATCAATTTCTTTCTTAAAAATTAAGCCCTAACAGACGTTTCCGCCGGAAGAGCTTTTACTCAATGGGTAAAAATTTCGGCTCGCGCCGTATGTATACAGCAAAATGATGAAAGCCTGCCTGCTGTAAAAGCCTTAGCCCCTGCTCAATTCCCCCGCCGACATCCGCCCAGCGGTGCGCGTCGGAGCCTATGGTAACTAATTTCCCTCCAAGCTCACGGTAGCGGCGAAGAACCGGAAGGTCCGGCATGGTTTTTTCGAGCCGCTGGCGCAGCCCTGAGGTGTTCACTTCCAGTGCCTTGCGCTTTTCAATCAATAATTTTAGCACCTGATCGATTCTTTTGCTGAAAAGGCTGTCGTCAATGGTCAGATTTCGCTCCCCCACAATATAGCGCCACGGATAAGTCAGGTGGGCAAGCGAATCAAACCTCCCCCATTCGATTGTCTCCAGCATCTCGTCAAAGTAACGGTTCAGTGCATCATTTACCTCGATATGGGAATAATCAAGCTCAAAAAAATCCGCCATATTCCTTACATTATGAACGGAAGCGAGAACAAAGTCAAATTCACACGATTCAACCGCGTCCTGCGCCGCCGTGAGATTCTGCATAGGCTGCCCAATCTCCGCGCCGGCGTACACATGCAGGCGATTATGAAATACGGCTGCCGCCTTACGCGCTTCAAAATAAGACTGACGGATGCTCCTGTCATACCCTTCTGAAACGTAGGTGTTACATTCACAGTGATCTGTCAGTGTTAAAGCGTACAAACCGAGCCTTGCGGCGCTTTCACACATCATCATCGTCGGGTCGTCTCCATCCCGCGAACAGTCCGAATGCGTATGGCTGTCGGATATATATCGGTATTTCATATTCCCCTCCTATATGTATTCAACATCAAAATCATTCTTTTACGATAAATTATTTATAAATATATAGTAACATAAATTGGTATATGATTATACGTTACTAATAAATATTTCGAAGAAAAAATCGTGTAATATTTTAAACAGTTTGACTATTGGAAATCTAAGGCTCCCTTTACAGCGCTATTGACAAGATTTCATTTCTCGTCCATAATTACAAAGAGACTTTTTTAATAATTTGGAGGTATATATTCATGCGTGCTGTAATTACTGTTATCGGCAAAGATATGGTTGGATTTCTTGCCCGGGTATCCACAATTTGTGCGGAAAACGGAGTCAATGTCATAGAGGTTACGCAATCGATTCTTCAGGATTTATTCGCGATGATTATGATCGTTGATATTTCAGAATCCACCGTACCGTTCAGCGAGCTTTCAGACAAGCTGACGACAATCGGCAATGAAATGAATCTTACCGTTCATACGATGCACGAGGATATTTTTAATTCCATGCACCGAATCTAAACGCAGAATAATCGAATTATCAATTCTGCTCCTTTCAAAAAGGGAGCGGATATTTTTGTATATTGTATAGGAAGGGTCTGAAATCAAATATGGTAAATTCACACGATATATTAGAAACCATCAATATGATCGATAACGAAAATCTGGATATACGAACCATTACAATGGGGATTTCCCTGCTGGACTGCATCGATTCCGATATCAATAAGGCTTGCGATAAAATTTACGACAAGATTTGCCGTTACGCCGGTAACCTGGTGAAAACCGGCGAAGATATCAGCAAGGATTACGGAATTCCAATTATTAACAAACGTATCTCCGTTACACCGATCGCCATGGTTGCGGCTGCCTGCCCGGACAAAAGCCCGGTTCATTTTGCAAAAGCGCTGGACCGCGCCGCAAACTCCACAGGCGTTAACC
>JAEZWL010000003.1 GCA_023420245.1 Bacillota bacterium
TTTGCCCTCGGGTCGGGCAGACCCATCCTTTCGGTATCGTCCGAAAGGATGCAAAGGACTCGCAGGGGGATTTTTAACTCCCAACGAGGGGGTTCCATAAAATCCCCCTGCACCCCCAGTATCCCCATCAACCATGGCTGTGTCAATTTTCTGTGTGGTTTTGATTGACGGAGGA
The DNA here is from genome assembly GCA_023420245.1 of Bacillota bacterium. Taxonomy (GTDB): domain Bacteria; phylum Bacillota; class Clostridia; order Oscillospirales; family Acutalibacteraceae; genus DATAML01. The sequence goes on from JAEZWL010000003.1 coordinate 176, forward strand.
TTGAGGCAGCAGGTCAGGAGGGGCTGCGCCCCTCCTGATTTATTTGCTCTCTTTCTTCTTCTGGAAGCGGTAGGCGGTTCTTAAAATGAGTTTATCGGGTGCCAGACGAACAGAAAAATGCAGCAGCTTCATCATGATTCCGGGTACGATCACCAGCTTGCGCGCGAACATCTTTTTCAGCGCGTAGGCGGCGACATCACGGCTTTCCAACCCGTTCAGGCTGAACCGGACTCCGGCGACGGAATCAAATTCGGTGCGGACGGGACCGGGGCACAGCGTCGAAACCGAAACATGGCTGCCCGCCCGCCGAAGCTCCTCGTAAACCGCCTGCGTCAGACGGAGGACGTACGCTTTTGAGGCGTAATAGGAGGAAAGCAGAGGTCCGGGCTGAAATGCGGCGGAGGATGCGACATTCAGAATGTAGCCGGAATCGCGCTCCTTCATATCCTTTAAAAACAGCTTGGTCAGGATATGTACCGCCTTGATATTGGTATCGATCATGCGAAGCTCTTCGTGCAAATCGGTGGAATCGAACGCGCCGAACAGACCGAAGCCCGCGTTGTTGATTAAGACGTCGATTTTTTCATCCTTTACCTGCTCATATAAATCAATGCAGGTCTGCGGGTCGGATAAATCCGCGCAGATGATTCTGCTTTTTGTTTTCAGCTTTTGCTGAACCTCCTCGAGGCGGTCCCTTCGCCGCGCGGTTAAAATTAGCTCATAGCCCTGATTGCTCAAATATTCCGCCATATCTCTGCCGATTCCGGAGCTTGCCCCGGTTACCAAAGCCTTCATTGTAGCACCGCCGCCTTATTAAAGTTTATTTTTCTCCCATGATACAACGCTGGAACATAATATGCAAGCATCGGGCGGTCGTCCTTTTTTCTTTTTTGTATAAAACATCAAAAAAAGCGCAATTATTTGGCTAGTTTTACGGTTTATTTAAAGAATGTTCATCAATTTCAGATTGTTAATCCCGTTCTGTTGTGATATACTGTGAAAATAAATCATTTTATAGTTATAGGAGTGAAATTTTATGTTGAATTTTGCCTATTCCGTTCCCACCAAAATCTATTTTGGCAAGGGTCAAATATCTAACCTCGGGGATGCGGTTGCGGAATACGGTTCAAAAGTTTTGCTGGTTTACGGCGGAGGAAGCATTAAAAAAACCGGGCTTTACGACACCGTTCTCGATATTTTAAAGCAAAAATCCATTGCGGTAACCGAGCTTTCCGGCGTAGCGCCGAACCCGAAGATTCAGTCTGTACGCAAGGGTGTGGAGCTTTGCCGCGAAAATAAGATTGACGTTGTCCTTGCCGTCGGCGGCGGCAGCACGATCGACTGCGCCAAGGTTGTGGCGGCGGGCGCCAATTACAGCGGCGACGCGTGGGATTTGGTGCTTCATTCCGAAAAGATCGGCAAGGTGCTCCCCGTCATCAGCGTTCTGACCCTGTCGGCGACCGGAACCGAAATGAACGGGAACGCCGTAATCTCCGATTTGGGGAAGAACGACAAATTCGGAACATTCAGCGAGAATATGAAGCCGAAGGTCTCTATTCTCGACCCGGAGTACACATACTCTGTATCGAAAAAACAGACGGCGGCAGGAACCGCCGATATCATGAGCCATATTTTCGAAGCTTATTTTAACAACGTTCCGGGTGCGTTTGTTCAGGCGCGGTTTGCCGAAAGCCTGTTGAAAGCCTGCATTCATTACGGTCCGGTCGCGATGGAGCATCCGATGGATTACGAAGCCCGCGCCAATTTGATGTGGACCTCAAGCCTTGCGATTAACGGACTTTTGAGCTACGGGGCGGATGTCGCCTGGTGTGTGCACTCGATGGAGCACGAGCTCAGCGCGTTTTATGATATTACGCACGGTGTGGGACTTGCAATTCTTACCCCGAACTGGATGAAGCACGTACTCAACGACAAAACCGTAGCGAAATTTGCGGAGTACGGCGTGAACGTCTGGGGAATCGACCCCGGTCTGGATTCCTTTGAAATTGCGAATCAGGCAATTGAAAACACGAGAGAATTCTTTAATGAGCTCGGCATTCCCTCCAAGCTGAGGTCGCTTGGCATCGGTACGGAGAATTTTGAAATTATGGCGAAAAAAGTGGCTTCCAGAGGGTTGGAGAAATCCTTCAGCCCGCTGTATTACGAGGATGTTCTCGCCATCTACCAGGCTTCTCTGTAGAAGCCTGCTTCCGTTACATACGCAGTACAACTTTACATAGAAAGACCGCCCGCCGGGATTGTCCCGAACAGGCGGTCTTTTAGTTAATCACCTATAAAAATTTTCGCCGTGAATTTTTTAAAAGCAGAGGGGAGCGAATACCGCTCTGCCAGCTCCTCGCGATTTACCCATATCAGACCGGTTTTTGCGGAGCAGGAGCCGGCGGACACCAGGTAACCTTCCATCTTCCACTCGACATGGGTAAAGATGTGCTTTACCGGCTCAAGCCGTTCCAGTGATTTTACCGCAATGCCCCACTGGCTCAGCAACTCCTCTGCCTCCCGCACGCAGAGCCTTCCGGGTACGCCCGGGAACTCCCAAAGCCCGGCAAGCAGCCCGTTTTGCGGTCTTCGCCGGATTGCCGCTTTTTCTCCGCAGGTAATCAGAAATACCGTGTGCGCTTCGATTCTCCGCGGCTTTTTTGCCGCCTTAACCGGAAGCTCCGCTTCCAGCCCGTTGAGGTGCGCTTTGCAGAACGTCCGCAGAGGGCAGGCGTCGCATTTGGGTGCGCCGTTGGGCAGGCAGACCAGCGCGCCCAGCTCCATCAGGGACTGTGTAAAATCACCGGCACGTCCGGCAGGGTAAACCGTTTTCAGATTTTCCGAGACAGTGCGCTTGACCGCAGGATCGCTGATGCTTTTGCGGCTTGCGGTTACACGGGAGATTACGCGGAGCACGTTTCCGTCCACCGCCGGAGCCGGTCTGCCGAACGCGATGGAAGCGATGGCGCCCGCCGTATAATCGCCGATTCCGGGCAGCCGGAGCAGCTCCTCGGGTTCCTGCGGAAGAGCGCCGCCGTACTGTTCCATAACCAGAGCGGCAGCCTTTTGCAGGCTTCGTACCCGGCTGTAATAGCCCAGCCCTTCCCAAAGCTTCAGTAATTGCTGTTCCGGCGCTCCGGCAAGCGCGGCGATATCCGGAAGCTCGCGGATAAACCGCTCAAAATAAGGCTTTACCGCTTCTACCCGCGTCTGCTGTAGCATGATTTCCGAGACCCAGACGCGGTAGGGGGAGGGGTGGTCTCTCCAGGGCAGGATTCGTGCGTGAGACGCGTACCAGTCGAGCAGCGGGGTGACAATTTGAGGCAGATCAGACTTCATGGGTCGGCACCAGGCTCTTCACCACATCGATACCGCGCGGCTCTACGGGCGTGGAAAAAACGATCTGTGTGGAGGTGTTCCCGAATTTTTGCAGCTGCCCGATAAAGCTGTCGAGCTCAATGGTGCTGTGATAAGCTACCTTAATCAGCATGGAGTAGCTTCCGGTTACGCAGTTGCACTCGATCACGTTCGGGCACGCCGCGATAAAGGGGTAGAACTCCGGTTTTTGATTGGGGGTCATTTCTAAATTAATAAAAGCGGAGATATGATATCCGAGTTTCATCGGATTTACTATCGCGTGATATCCGCTGATGATTCCCTGCTTTTCCAACTTCTCGATTCTGGCCGATATGGCCGGGGAGGACAGAAAAACTTTTTTGGTGAGCATTTTAATCGGGATGCGGGCATTTTCCTGTAAAGCAGATACAAGTGTCGCGTCAATTTTATCCATTCCATACACCTCTGGATTAAATAGTTTAAGGGCATGGAAGAAAATCTTCCATGCCCCTTTGCATAATACCTATTATAATTAATTTTTTAAATAAATCAAGGGTCTATTCAAAGAAAATTCAGGATAAATAAAAAAACTTTTCCGGTACAGTTTTCGTTTCGAAGGCTGCTGCTCCGAAAATACCGGCTAGTGCTTAATAAATTCTATTACTTTATCAATAAAAACGATTCCGTCCAGATGGTCCAGCTCGTGGCAGAGGCATTTGGCCAAGTCGCCCTCCCCGGTGAGCACGATTTCCTCCCCGTTCTCATCCAGCGCCTGAACGGTGACTTTTTTGGGGCGGATGGTTTTTCCCCACCGGTTCGGGAAGCTCAGACAGCCCTCCACGCACTCCTGCACGCCGCTGGAGGCAAGGATAACAGGGTTCACCAGCTTAATCAGCCCGTCACCCATATCGATGACGACCAGCCGCTTCAAGATGCCGACCTGGCAGGCCGCAAGCCCCGCGCCGTTCCCAGTGTGGTACATGGTTTCCGCCATATCCTTCAGCAGTTCCCTGACTTTATCGTCGACCTGCTCCACGTTTTTGCATTTCTTACGCAATATCTCATCGTCAAAGTACCGCAATTGTCTCAGTGCCATTGCTATCCCCCCGGCTTTTCTCCGCCCTTGATTTCCTCGGGCTTTCTTCAAAAAGGAACAGCTCTTCAATGGAGCAGCCGAATACCCGGGAAAAGTCATAGGCAAGCCAGATGGACGGCTCAAACTTTTCCGTTTCAATCGCGTTGATCGCCTGCCGCGAGGTTCCGACCAGCTCGCCCAGCCTTTCCTGCGTGATTCCGAGCGCTTCGCGCAGCTCCCGTATCCGGTTCTTCAAAACAGCCCCTCCTTTGTGTAATGTTAACCTTACAATATTCTACCACAGGAATATGATATGTCAAGGGGAAATCTCCTGTTACTCTCAAGCTTAAAATAGGATGCTTCCACCAAAAAAATCCGCGCGATTGTTCACCGCGCGGATTTAGTATTGATACAGAATAAAAAATTACTTATTTTTCTTTGTTCATACCGCTGCGGTAGGCTTCCAGCAGCGCGGTCAGCTCCTCTACCTGCGCGGAAAGCTCGGCGCCGGTATCGGTATCCGCCACGGTGATGCGCTGGGGGATGGCCTCGACCACCATCACCTTCGGGGAGTCCTCGCAGGTCTTGCAGCCCGCCTTCAGCGGCTTGTGCTGCGCGAGCGCAAGGTAACGCGAATTGGAAATAAACGTATATCCGCCGATTCCCGTCTGAGACTGGTAAGCCTTGGAGATGCCGCCGTCGATCATGAACAGGAGTCCGTCACCCTTGACCGGGTTTTCGCCCTCCTTTACCGGAACATGTCCGTTGATGATGTGAGAGTTTTCGGGGCTCAGCTCAAACTCGCGCAAAATCATTTCGCAGGTTTCGCGGTGCTCGATGTAATGATAATAGGGATTCATCTGCTCATGGTGCGTAGACCTGTCCGCGATAAAATACCGCTCGAACGCCGCCAGCTTTGCTTTGCCGAACAGCGGGGACTTCGCGCCGCACCACAGGTACCACATAAAGTCGCAGGCTTCCTCCTGCTCCTGGGAGCCTTGCGGAGCGAAGTAAGCGTTACGGACGACGCCGTCGATAAATTTGAGGTAATCCCGCCCGGAGCGTCCCTGCTTGCCAAAGGAAATCTCATCGAACCGCCCGTCTCTGGTCAGCGGAATGCAACCGTGATAAAGCAGGTTGGAGTTGATGCACAGGAACATGCTGCCGTGGGAATACAGAAAGCGGATATGCTTTTGCAGGCGCTCGCTGTGCCGGAACGAAGCGGCGATGATTTTCATCAGCTCGGTTTCCGCGTGGGTCAGCTTCAGCGGATTTTTCGGGTCCACCGTGGGGAAGAGCGTATCGGTAAGCGGATATTCCTTCTGCCCGATTTGAACCGATCCCTTTTCAAAATCGACCTGCCTGAGCAGAACGCGGTCGTTCATCCGGTACTCCGGGTGCTTTTCAATCAGCTGACCCTCTACCTTAAACTGAATTACCGCCATCGCCTTGTGCATCTTCGCGGCAAGCGGGATATCCACCGGGTCATACTTGTTTTCATCAAGAATATGAGGAATAAAGATTTCGCAGGGGTCCTCGCGGTAGGTCTGCGCGGCGAAAACGGACAGCGCGCGCAGGTTGATGCCGTAGCCGTCCTCCAGAAGGTCAAAGTTGTTGTAGCTGACGCCCAGCCGGATGACGTTCGCGATGCATGCCCAGTTTCCGGCTGCCGCGCCCATCCAGGAAATATCGTGGTTACCCCACTGGATATCCACGTCGTGGCAGTCAATCAGCGCATCCATAATCGCGTCGGCGCGCGGACCGCGGTCGTAGATATCGCCTATGATATGGAGCCTGTCGATGAGCAGCTGCTGAATCAGGTGACAGAGCGCAATAACAAACTCCTCACTCATTTTTGTTTCCACTATGGTTTTGATGATTTCGCTGTGGTAATGCGGCTTGTTCTGACCGCCGTCCGCGTGCAGAAGCTCGTCAATGATGTAGGCAAAATTCGGCGGAAGTTTTTTGCGGACCTTGGAGCGCGTATATTTGGAGGCCGCCTCCTTACAAACCTCGACCAGCCTGTAAATCGTGATACGGCACCAGTCGCCGAAGCTTTCTCCGGCTTGCTTCGCGAGGCTGACCTGCTCCTCCGGGTAGTAAATCAGGGTTGCCAGCTCGGCGCGTTCGCCCTCGGAAATGGATTGCTCAAACAGCTCGTCAATTTTTTTTCGCACAACGCCGGAGGCGCTTTTCAATTGGTACAGAAAAGCCTCGTGCTCGCCGTGCAGGTCGCTGAAAAAGTATTCCGTGCCCTTTGGCAGGCTCATAATGGCTTTCAGATTGATAATTTCAGACGCGGCTGCCTGCGCGTTCGGGTATTCTCTGGAAAGAAGCTTCAAATATCGCGCGTCGATCATTCATTTCCCTCCTGTTTGACGGAAAAAGAGTTTTATACTCACTTTTTATCAAAGAAACATTTTTATTATACAGGGATTCCGGCGAATTTTGTTCAATTATTTCAATATTTATTTAAAATATTTTTTAAGAAAATCGATGCGCGGTTGTCGCCCGGCGAAGGCTGCTTTTTGCTGCCGCCCAATTTTCTATTCGAATTCGACATTGTTATTATAAAATCGATAACAATAGACGGATATTGATCATAATATGCTTATGAAAGGAGAGTAAGTATGTCAACAATCAATTTACCATCAACCTTTATTGCATCGGCATCCCCAAGCAGCAATTTTTCTGCTTCCACAGTCATTTATGTCGGGACGGTACCGAGCTTAGGCGCCTGCACCGGACTTTTACAGCTCCCGACCCTGCCTGCGTGTCCCCTGCCGTCGACGCTGGAAAGCGCGGTGCTTCGGCTTAAGGTATACACCATATCCGGTTCGGACCCGAGCACGGTCAATGTACAAAAGGTAACCGCGCCCTCTCCGCTGGATACAACAACGGCAACGTATAACACCGTCACGGTTGACCCGGCAGTACAGGCATCCCTGTCTATTACAGCGGCGGATATCGGCAGCACGGTAGATATAGATATCACGTCTCTCATCAGCTCCTGGTTTACCGAGCCGTTCCCGGGCATTGCCCTTACCTGCACCGACGGCAGCTTTGTTTTGTTTGACTCCATTCAGTCCGGCAATCCTCCGCAGCTGGTTTTAACGTGCGGAGGCATTCCCCCTATTTCAATTGATGTCAACGCCACAATTGTCGGTCGTCTGGTTGACACGAATTCAGAAACCGTACCTGCCCTTCCCGGCGCGGATCAGTTCTCTACCGCCCAGGATATTTCAGAGAAAACACAGGTTACCTTCTTTGTCACCAACCAGGGAGCAGTTGACGCCAATGTAGGAATTGAGGAAAGTATTGACGGAACGATCTATACCGCGCATCCGCAGACCACCGTTGCTCCGGGCATCACCGGCGTGCTGTCTCCCGGTTATTACGCCAAGTACGCCCGTCTGTACTTCCATTTAGTTGACCCAATACTGCCGACCGCGCTGCTGATCAGTTATATTGCACAGACCTGATCGGTGTCGAGATCCCTTATAATCAGTGGAACAGAAAAAAGACCGCCGCAAAGCAACCGTTTTGCGGCGGTCCGCCCTGTTGCCGGGGTTCGATGTAAGCTCGCGGCTTATCATAAAGGGAAAGGCTCTCCCATAGGAAACGGGAGAGCCCTGAGGAAAAATTCGGCTGTATCCGGGAAATCATATAACCTTGCGGACGTTGTACATGGATTCCAGAACAATCCAGTTCTGCGGGAAGAAGCTGTTGATCGTCCAGTAGCTGACGCCGCCGAGATTGTACTTGTTTACCAGCTTGAGGCGCGCCTGAATGCTTCTTGCATCGTCGAACCAGACCACATGCTCGCGCCCCTCGCTGTCGTAATAGCGGAAGTACGGCGCCTGCGATTTCATGTCGAACCAGATGCGCGCGCCTACCTTTGCTGCCAATTCGATTGCCTCCTGATTGGTAAGCGGTCTCGCTGTGGAGCCCTGTACAAACGGCAGAGTCCAGTCGTAGCCGTAATTGGGCATCCCCATCAAAATCTTTTTACTGGGAATTTGGGTAACGGCGTACTGAATGACCTGCTCCACCTTATCCAGCGGAGCGACCGCCTGCGCCGGGCCGCGCAGATAACCCCATTCATAGGTCATGATGATCACGTGGTCGACCAGACGGCCATGCGCCGCGTAGTCGTGTGCCTCATAAAGCAGGCCTCTTTGGTCGGAGCCGATCTTCGGCGCGACCGCGGTGGAAACCTTGTACCCCATGGGATGGAGCGTATCGGTGATCTTTTTCAGGAAATTATTGTAATCGTCCCTGTCCTGCGGGAAGATATATTCAAAATCAATCCCGACGCCGTAATAGTTCTTTTCCTGAAGGATGCGGATGATGTTCTGAATCATGGTGTTCTGAACCTGCTGATTGGTAAGGACGGTATGAGCAAGCTCGGAGTTGAAGCCGCTGCCCGGAACGATGTTGGTAATCGCCATCATCGGCGCCACACTCCGGGCACGCGCCGTGCGGATGATTGCGGTGTCGTCCACCGGGGTAAGGCTTCCGTCCGATTTTACTTCATAGCTGAATATGCTGATATAGGTAAGATGGGGCAGTGTACTGTTGAGTACCTCGGTACTGATATCGGGAAGCGTATAGCCGTTTACGTCAATGGTTCCAAGCTTGTTGGGCGTTACGGGAATAATGATAATCTGACCCGGCTGGATTCTTTCGGGGTCGGTGATGCCGGGGTTTGCTTCCAGAATGCGCGGCAGCGTGGTATCGTACCGAAACGCGATGGTATAAAGTGACTCGCC